>NZ_JAZNIB010000286.1:0-2319 GCF_045577275.1 Methanobrevibacter sp. | reverse complement strand
TATTAATAATTATTCAAAAATATAATGAATTGAAAACTAAAAAATTGAAAAAATTAAAAATTATTAATAAAAAATTAAAAAAAGATAGGAATAATTAAAAAAATAAAAAATAACTAAAAAAAGAGATTATAGAACTAATCTACTAATGAACTTTCAGTTAAAAGTTCTACGAGAATGTAATCATAGAAATGAGATTTTCTAATATCTGCAATATCTTTTAGTTTTTGATCTCCGATAATTACATTTTCAATCTCTTCATGATATTTGTCATAATCCAATTTAACTCTAAGACCACTGAGTTGGCTTGTTACAGGAGTTGGAGAAATAACTTCCTTAATAGCTGGAACTTGATTTTCAATTTCATTTTTAACTAAGATTGAAGGTGCAATTGGAGGGTCTTGAGCAAGCTCTTTTTTACGTTTGTCCAAAAGGTCTTCAACAGTTTCAACAAGTTTTTTCAAAGCCCTTATGTTTTCTCCTCTTTTTAATCTACGTGGAATTCTACCTAATCCTGGAACATAAGCATCCACACCAGGCAATTCTTCCAAATCAATTTCAGGTGCTCCGGTAACGATTACAGGTATGTCAATGTCATTGTAAAGATAAGCCTTATCAATAATGCATTGCTTGAAACTGCCTAATGCAAAAATAGCTATGTCATGCTCTTCAATCAATGCCTTTTCAGTTTCACTGATTCCTGCTGTTCCTTTACCATGACCACGAGCTAAACCAACCATATTATCTTTTGCACCATAACGTCTAAGATATTCTGAAATATCACATGCTGCATGAGGAAGGTGATGTCTTGCAAGGGTTGGGGATACAATAGCTATTTCAGAACCCGCCATAGGTGCAACAGAGATTTCACCTAAAAGTTCCTTTGCCTTGTCCTTAATAATATCCACATCATCAATAGGAACCGCCATATTTAAAACAAGCTCCATTTGCAATATGTTGGATTGGAGAATTAAACCCCCTACATTCTCAATCAATTCCTTTAATTCTTCACTTTTGTGAATTCCACCAGTGAATGTTAATGTTTCATACATTGTAAATCATCACCTTATAAAAATCATATAATAATCCTAAATTATCAAAAAATTTCAATTTTATAAAATATTCTAATTTAATATATTTTTTTATTCTATTAAATAATTTATTATTTTTACTTGAAAGTGTTTGAAAAAATAATTTTAAAAAAAATATTTGAAAATGAAAATAAAATAAATTATTTTTTATATTATTAAAAATATAATTAAAATTAGATTAGTATTCTTAAAATGTTCTATAAAATGTTCTAAAAAATTTAATCAAAAAAGGTGTTATCATGTATGCAGAAAATAATATCTTAGTTGGGGCAAATGAAACTACAGAAGTTTATTTGTTATCCAAATTAGCAAATCGTCATGGATTAATAGCTGGTGCAACAGGTACAGGAAAAACAGTTACCTTAAAAACACTTGCAGAAGCTTTCAGTGATATGGGAGTTCCAGTATTTTTAGCAGATATGAAAGGGGATGTTTCAGGCCTTGCTAAGGTTGGTGAAGCAAACTCAAAAATAACTGAAAGAATGGAAAAATACAATCTTGCTGAAAAGGGATTCGTATTTAAATCATATCCAGTTGAATTCTGGGATCTATATGGTGAAAAAGGATTGCCAATCAGAGTCACAATCTCTGAAATGGGCCCTCAATTGCTTTCAAAAATATTGAATCTTTCTGAAGCGCAAGAAGGCGTATTGAATATTGTATTCCGTGTAGCAGATGATGAAAACCTGCTTTTAATTGATCTGAAAGATTTGAAATCTATGATTAATCATGTAAGTGATAATGCTGAACTTTATGAAAGCCAATACGGTGCAGTTGCCAAGAAATCAGCAACCACACTACTCAGATCCATACTTACCCTTGAAGACCAAGGAGGAGACCTGTTCTTCGGAGAGCCTGCATTGGAACTCAGTGACTTCATGCAATGCAATGATGAAGGAAAAGGTATAATCAACGTATTGGATTCTGTAAGACTGTCTACAGCACCTGAATTATACTCAACATTCCTATTATGGATGATATCCGAACTTTACGAAACAATGCCTGAAGTAGGTGACTTGGACAAGCCTAAATTCGTTTTCTTCTTCGATGAGGCTCACCTATTGTTTGATGACATGTCCCCTGCCTTCCAGAAAAAGGTAGAGCAGATTATAAGATTGATTCGTTCAAAAGGAATCGGAGTATACTTCATTACACAAAGTCCATCAGATATTCCGGACACTGTCCTTTCACAGCTTGGTAACAGAGTCCAACATGCACTTCATGCATACAC
>NZ_JAZNIB010000285.1:0-9577 GCF_045577275.1 Methanobrevibacter sp. | reverse complement strand
CTAATCACATCTTTTTATTTTTAATTTTATTTTTTAAAAAATCAATAAATTATCTAATTTTTTTATTTAATTTTATTTAATTTTATTTTGATTATATTTATTTTATAAATCAATTACAGTACCTTTACTAACTATTTTCTTAAGTCCAGAGTTCTTAATCATTCTAAAACATATTGGGCAAGGTTCTGCATCTAATATTTCTATCCATTCTCCATCCTTATACATGTCTCCAGCTAAATAGATGGTTCCTCCAAGCATTTCCTTTCTGCTTGCAGAAATCATTGCATTCTGTTCTGCATGAACTGAAAAACAGTCATCATAATCTCCTGTATTGGATGGAAGATCCATTCTTTTGCAGGTTCCTCTATCACAGCAGTTTTCTTCCCCTCTTGGATTTCCATTATAACCTGTACTGATTATTTCATCATTATTAACTATAACAGCACCATAACGTCTTTTTAAACATGTGCTTCTTTTTGATACTACAAGAGCGATTTCAAGATAGTGCTCTGTTTTGCTCATACGATTTGATACATTATTTTCTTCCATCATTTAATCTCCATTAATCTTCTTTCTTTAAAATAACTGTTTTTAGAATAAATCATGATTTATTTTTTTTAATTATTTTTTTAATTATTTTTGCAATGATTCTTTTTTCAAATCATTCTAAATAGACTATTTTATATTTGTATTCCTTAATGTTTATAGTTTTTTATAGATTTAAAAAACTAGAATATAGTTTATATTTATTTATTATAAAAATCTAAATTTATACTATATATAAATTATATTTTAGCTATTGGAGACAATGGAGACAAGATTATGGAAGATTACTTGATTAAATCAAATGTGGAAACTAATCCGGAGTATGGTTGCAATCCATATGAAAGGCCTATTGAGGAACATATAGCTAAAGGTATAATTAATTTAGACAAACCATCAGGTCCTACATCTCATGAAGTGGACTCTTGGGTAAAAAGAATCCTTAACTGCAAGAAAACTGGTCATGGAGGAACTCTTGACCCTAAGGTGACTGGAGTTTTGCCTATTGGAATCGACAATGCTACAAGAGTGAGTCAACTTCTCCTTCCAGCAGGTAAGGAATATGTATGTCTTATGACTCTGCACAAAGATATTGCAGAGGATCAAATAAAAGAGATATTCGATGAATTTACTGGCAAGATATACCAAACACCACCTGTTAAATCAGCCGTTAAACGTGAATTAAGGGTAAGGAATATTTATTACTCTACCATTTATGAAATTGAAGGCAAGGATGTCTTGTTTAGGATAGGTTGTGAGGCAGGAACCTATGTCAGAACATATTGTCATGATATTGGTGAGGCTTTAGGCTGCGGAGCTCATATGGCTGAGCTTAGAAGAACAAGAGTGGGCCCATTTGATGAGCGAAACAATGACCTTGTAAACTTGCATGACCTTACAGATGCATATCATTTTTACCTTGAGGATGGGGATGAGTCATATATTAGAAAAGCTATTCAGCCTATGGAAGTTGCTAGTTCACATCTTCCGCAAATATTCATAAAGGATTCTGCTGTTGAAGCCATTTGTCAAGGAGCAAAACTTGGTGCTGGTGGAATAGCCAAATTATCCAAAGACATTCAAAAGGGAAATCTTGTTGCAATCAAGTCCTTAAAAGGGGAATTGGTAGCTGCAGGAACTTCACTATTCTCTTCTCAAGAGATAATGAATGCAGATTCAGGGCTTGTTGTCGATACAAACAAAGTCTTTATGGATACTGGAATTTATCCAAAAGGATGGTAATGATCATTGAATTATTGGTGATAAAATGTCTGATAAAGAAAAAGTAATTGAAGCATTCAAAAACTCAGAAGAACCTTTAAACGCTAAAAAAGTTAGTGAACTTTCTGGTGTAGAAAAGAAAGAAGTCGATAAGATCATGAAAGAATTGAAAAAGGATGAAACCATTGTTTCTCCAAAAAGATGCTATTGGACTTTAGCAGATAAATAATTTCTAATTTTTTATTTCTAATTTTTCTTTTTTTATTCTATTTTATTCTATTTATTCTATTTTATTTCTATTTAATTTCTATTTTTATTCTTTTTTATATTTTTATACTATTTTTTGTATTAATTTCATTTTATTCATTTTTTTCATTATTTTACTTGAATTATTCAAATATTTTGAAAAAATTTATATAATAATTAAACAAAATATCTTTACTATATAAATCATTTAATCAGATTAATTCTTACTTACATTAACTAATAAATTAATCTATTTATGGATTTAGAAAATTATGGATTTAAAGTGTTATTATGAATGTGAATTTAGACAAAAATACAACAGCATTAATCGTTTTCGTAATAGCTGCAGCTTTGCTCTCTACTGCACAAACTGTAGTCACCACTGGTGTTGTAGGTATTATGAGTGATTTTCATGTTTCTTCAACCCTAGCACAATGGGTATATTCCTCATTCTTACTTGTTTTAGGTGTAATGATACCAATTTCCGCATATATTGCACGTCGTTTTAAAATCAGAAAGATACTTATCGTTTCTTTAATAGTATTTTTAATTGGTACCGTTTTAGCTTTCATTGCACAGAATATATTTATCTTAATTTTAGCAAGGGTAATTCAAGGAATCGGAGCAGGTGTTCTCCTTCCAGTAACACAGATTGTACTCTTAAAAATAATTCCTAAAGACAAATGGCAAGTATACATGGGATTATTTGGTTTTATTATTGGAGTAGTTCCAGCTCTCGCACCAACCGTTGGCGGTTATATCATTGACACTATGGGATGGAGAATTATATTCTTACTGTTTGCAATTGCAACATTAATATTGATAGCTATTGCAGTCTTGTTTGTAAAATTAGAATTTGAAACCGGAGATTATCCTTTAGATATTATTTCATTGATCTTATCTGTAATTGCATGTGTTGGATTGTTATTGGGATTAACAAACTTCGCTGATTATGGAGCTCATTTGACAAACACTATCGCTCCTATTGTAATTGGTATAATAGCTTTAGTCATATTTGTTTATAGGCAATTCAATATTGAAAGTCCATTGCTTGATTTAAGAATCCTTATACACAAATATTACTTCTTCGGTACATTGTTTTCATCAATACTCTACTTTACAATGTGTGGATTATATGTTTTAATGCCACTCTTTGTTCAAGGGGTATGTAATCAATCTGCAACAACATCCGGAATTATTCTCTTGCCGGCAACATTGGTGATGATCGTATTCAATTTCGTTGGTCCATTGCTTGCTCAAAAATTTGGAGTTCAGAAAGTTCTCATCTTGTCCTGTATATTCTCTATAATAGGTTACTATATTATGTCAACATATACCGCTGCTACACCATTAGAATATATGGTTGCAACTCAAATTATTAGGGCAATCGGTGCAGGTTTAGGTTTAATGCCTGCTGTAACTTGGACTCTTTCAGTTGCAAAAGGAAATATCGAAGACGCTACTGCAATCAACAACACCGTAAGACAAATTATCGGTGCAAGCGGATCTGCTGTAGCAGCAACACTTCTTACAGTATTCACTGGAGGTTACGTAGCGCATAATAAGATTACTGTAGGTGCTTTTAGCCAAACTTCCTTGTTTATGGCTGCATTATGTGTAATCTCTTTAGTTATTGTAATCTTATTCATCAAAGATGGTGTTGAAGATACTGATGAAGACAGTCCGGTTGGAGAAACTGCATAACTCAAACTTTTACTCGCTTCGCTCGCAAAAGTTTGATCAAAATCTTTTCAATAGTTGGGAGTAAATCTCAATTATTTTTTTCTTTTTTTCTATTTACCATTTTTTTCATTGCCGACTACCCAATTTTTTAATTTTTCTATTTCCGACTATCATATTTTTTTTTAAAAAAATACACAATTTTTAAAATTTTCCTCCAATTAATCGATTTTTGCAATTCATCCTTCTTTTTATTTTTATCTCACAAAATTTTCCTGAATTAATTTTTTACTGAACAATCATCAATTTTAACTAATATTGCCTAAAAATCACGTGAATATTTAGAAAATATTTGTTTAATTCTATTTTTATTGTTCATTTTTTATTCAAAATGTTTATATATTAATAGTGATAAATTATAGTAGGAAGGAAGTTTCCTTCCGACTATGAAATCATAAAAATTTTCAGTCGAAGGGGTTCCACTTTCCATTTATTCATGAATGGATGTATCTCAAAAAAGGAAGTGAAAAGATGTCAGTAAAAGACGAAAAATTAGACCAGATAATTAAAACAGTCGAAGCAAACGATGTAAAATTTTTAAAATTGCAACTTTCAGATATTCATGGATTGCCTAAAAGTATGGCAGTTCCTCTTAAGAAAGCTGATGACATTGAAGATATTGTAAATGATGGATTATTATTTGACGGATCATCCATTGCAGGATTAGCTTCAATCAATGACAGTGACTTGCTTGCAAAACCAGATATCAACACCTTCTCAACAATTCCATGGAGACCAGAATCAAAAGGTACTGGTAGATTTATATGTGATGTTTTCACTACAGATGGAAAACCATATGATGGAGACCCAAGAGGAGTACTTAAAAAAGCATTGGAAAAAGCTGAAAAAAGAGGATACCAATTTAATTTAGGTCCAGAACCTGAATTCTTCATTATCAAAGAAGATGAAGATGGAAATTACATACCTGCAGATGAAGCGGAATACTTTGATGTAGAGCCATTGGACCAAGGTACTGACATTAGAAGAGAAATCGTATTCGGTTTAGAGCAATTAGGTTTTGATGTTGAAGTAAGCCACCACGAAGTGGCAGCAGGACAGCATGAGGTGGACTTCAAATATGCAGACGCTTTAAAAACTGCTGATGCTGTAATCACATTCAAAGAAGCTGTAAAAGCTGTTGTTCACAACTTAGGATTCAAAGCAACATTCATGCCAAAACCATTCTTGGGAATCAATGGTAGTGGAATGCATTGTAACCAAAGTCTATTCAAAGACGGCAAAAACATTTTCTATGACCCTAACACCGAAAACCAAATCTCACAGGAAGCATTATACTTCATTGGAGGATTATTGAAACATGCACAAGCTTTATCAGCAATCTTATCCCCAACAGTTAACTCTTACAAACGTTTAGTTCCAGGTTATGAAGCACCTTGCTACATAGCTTACGGATTTAAAAACAGATCAACTTTACTCAGAATTCCTGCATCCCGTGGATTAGGAACAAGAATCGAATGCAGATCACCTGACCCATCATGTAACCCATACTTGGCATTTGCAGCATTGCTTGAAGCAGGTTTAGATGGTTTGGACAATAAATTAGACCCTGGTGAACCAACAGAAGAAAACTTGTTTGCATTAACTGAAGATGAAATCATGCAAAAAGGCATTGATAACTTGCCAACAAGTTTATGGGAAGCATACCATGCATTGGAGCAAGATGAGGTAGTTAAAAATGCTCTTGGAGAAAAAGTATTTAATCAATTCTACACCATCAAAAGAGCTGAATGGGATGCTTACAGAATACAAGTGTTCGATTATGAAAGAGATCAATACTTAGACGTTTAAACTATTCCTTTTTTGAATATGGGTGGTCAATCTAAAGAATTTCTTTATTTTGACTGCCCTTCAAAAAGTTAAATGGTTTTTGAAATTTAGATTATTTTTTTAAGGCATATTGTAATTTTAAACAATTAAAGGCATATTGTAATTTTAGAATTATTTTTTTAAGGCATATGTAATTTTAGAATTACTTTTTTTAACATATTCAAATTAACATATTCAGATGATTAGTATATATTAGGCATATGTACGTGTATTCACCGATTATCTTATTGGAGGTATAAAAATGTGCGGAATAGCAGGTGTAATATACAAAGATAAAAAAACTCACCCTGTAGGAGAAGCATTGACATCAATGCTTGAATCATTGCAGCATAGGGGTCCAGATTCTGCTGGTTATGCAATCTACGGCAGTTTGGATTTTCCTGAAAATTATTATCAATTAAACATTGAAGTAAAAAGAAGAAGAGGAGCATTAGACAATTTAAAATCATTATTAAATCAAATTAGTCCAATTTTTGAAGAGCAATTGATCGAGTCTGTAGGAGACTCAGATGTATATAAATGCAAAATAGCATTGGATGAATTTTCCCTTTTAAAACCATGTATCAATGAAATAGATGATTTGGAAAATGTAAGGGTCATCAACGGTTCACATTCATTTGAAATGATCAAGGATACAGGAAAAGTAAAGGATATTGCAGAACGTTTTGATGTTTCAAGCAGAATGGGAACACATGGAATAGGACATACTCGTTTTGCAACAGAAAGTGGTGTTGACCGCTATCATGCACACCCATATCAAAGCTACATCATACCAGATATCACTGTAGTGCATAATGGGCAAATCACCAATTACTGGAAAATAAGAGACCCATTGGAAAGGAAAGGACACACTTTCGAATCATTCAATGATACAGAGTGCATTGTTCACTATATGGCAGATAAGCTTGACCAAGGCTATAAATTGGAAGAGGCATTGGATCAAGCGGTAATTGATTTGGACGGTCCATTTTCCATATTGGTTGGAACACCTAACGGTATTGGAATTGCAAAGGACAAGCTTGGTCTCAGGCCTGGTGTAATGGTGGAAACCGATGAAATCTTTGCAGTGGCTTCAGAAGAGATGGCATTGCATGATGTCACCGATTCAGATGAAATAGAACAGATAGCTCCTGGGGAAACAAGAGCTTACACCATATGATAAGGGGTTTTTTCTATGAAAGAATATGTGATTGATGCAAATGGTATGGAAGAGAAGGAATTAAACCGCACCATTAAGGAACAAGCAAAATTTCATGATAAGCTCATTATTGACAATCCTGATTCCAAACACAATATCTGTGCCGGATTGACTGAAGATGTGGAGATAGAAATCAACGGTTCTGCAGGCTATTTTGTCGGAACAATGGCTCATGGGCCAAAGATACACATCACTGGAAATGCCGGCTGGTTTGCTGGAGACAATATGACAGAAGGGGAATTGGTCATTGAAGGTACAGCTGGTGACGGTGCAGGACAAGGAATCTATGGTGGAACAGTAATCGTCAAAGGAAATGTCGGTTCAAGAACAGGAGAAATCATGAAAGGGGGAACCGTAATCATTGGGGGTAACAGCGGTTTCATGACTGGTCTCCTTATGATGGGAGGAAAGCTCATAATACTTGGTGATGTAACTGAGGATGTTGGAGAATCCATCATGAGAGGAACCATTTTTGTTCTTGGAAATGTTAAAAGCTTAGGAAAAAATGCAGTTATGGTAGAAACCACTTCTGAAGACCAAAATGAACTTCAAGAAATCTTGACAGAATATGGTTTCAAACTGGATGAAAATGATTATGGAAACTTTAAGAAAATAGTTAACATGCAATAGGAGCTGAAATTATGAGCGAAAATAGAATAGCTTTTGTGGGTACACCATGTCAAATCATGGCTGCATCCAAACTACAACACTATGCAGATAGCCCTATTGATGTTAAATTGGGCTTATTCTGTATGGAGAATTTTTCATACAAATACTTTGTAAATCTCTTGAAGGAATATGACTTGAAAATGGAGGATATTGACAAGTTCCAAATAGAAAAAGGATTTGTATTTTTACTTTTAAAAAACAAAGAGACAGTTAAAATACCTCTTTCAGTAGCTAAAAGGATTATTAGGAAAAACTGTAACATATGTGTTGAACTTACTTCAGAAACCTCTGACATTTCAATCGGTTCAATCGGATCTGAGGATGGCTGGTCAACACTCGTAATAAGAACTGAAAAAGGAGAAGAAATAGTTAATGGAGCAATAGAACAGAAATACATTGAAGCAAAAGACTTTACAGATTCACAATTAGGATTATTGAATAAGATTGCACAAACCAAAATAAGCAAAAATCTGGAAACTATAGAAAGAAGGGAATTTTTGGCAAGGCCTGTATTATACCAAAGGGAAAAGTCAGACGATTCAATAGATAAGGATATCTCTGAAGCATCATTTTTGGACTTAAGGTCAAATGTCATTGATGTTGGAGCATGTGTGCTTTGTGGAGCATGTGAATATGCATGTCCAGACAATCTGATAACAATCGATGACACTAAGCCAAGAATTAAAGGGGAATGTCCTCCTGATTGCCATGCATGCTTCGCAGTCTGTCCAAGGACATTCGTCCCTGAGGATTTGAGAAATGACAATTCAAAACCAATAGGTGACTTTATTAAAGTATTGACAGTCAAATCATTGAAGCATACACAAGGTCAGGACGGATCAATCGTTACAACATTAATCGACTATCTGTTATCCAATGAGATAGTTACAGAAGCGCTTATTGTTGATAAACAAGACCATTTGGCTTGGAAACCTTATGCAAAGCTAACTAATGCAATTGATGAGGTCATTAAATCTGGAGGAACAAAATATTCAGTATGTCCTGTATTTAAACCATTAAAGGATTTGAAAGAGGATTCACTCCAAAACATTGATGAGGGGGTAAACTAATGTCATTCACTGTAGAGAGAAAATTAGAAATTTGCAAACAGAGCAATGATAGGCCTGGCTGTTGCTGGTATTTATGTGACAACCCTCACAAATCCTCATGTAAAAATTGTTATAGCTGTTATTCCAATTGCCCTCATGGAGTATATGAGGTAATCAATGATGAGCCATTGCCAATACATCAGGAAAATTGTGTAGGATGCAAGATCTGTGAAGAGATGTGTCCAACACATGCGATATATGTGAGACCTCTTGTTGATGAAGGAAGAGGAGTATGGTCAAATTCAACAATGGTTGAAATCAAACGTAAAAGCCAAACAGGAGCATATAAGGTCAGAGGTTGTGGACTCACCAGAAGAATCCCAACATTTGATGACTTAAGCATATTGCCTGCACAGGTTTCAAGGCCACCAATAGATTCCTATAGGGAAACATGCAAGACCTCAGTGGTCCTTGGAGACAGGTTTGCAGAAAATCCGATAGAAATTGATACTCCTATTATGATTGGAGCAATGTCTTTCGGTGCATTAAGTAAAGAGGCAAAGATAGCATTGGCTATTGGAAGCAGCAAGGTAGGAACAATCACCAATACAGGTGAAGGTGGAATGCTTCCTGAAGAAAGGCATTATGCAGACAAATTGATTGCACAATATGCATCAGGACGTTTTGGTGTTTCAGCAAGCTATTTAAACAATGCAGAAGCTGTTGAAATAAAGATAGGTCAAGGTGCAAAATCAGGTATGGGAGGACATTTGCTTGCCCATAAGGTAACTGCAGAAGTGGCTAGAGTCAGAAACATTCCAGAAGGAACCTCTGCATTAAGTCCTGCAAGACACATGGACATTGTAGGGCCTGAGGACTTAGGTATGAAGATTAACCAATTAAGGGAAATCACTGACTGGAAAGTACCTATCATTGTGAAATTTGCATCTGGTAGAGTTGAACAGGATGTAAAGATTGCAGCTAAGGCAGGTGCAGACATAATTGTAGTTGACGGTATGCAAGGAGGAACTGGTGCTGGACCTGAAGTGGTTACAGAACATGC
>NZ_JAZNIB010000284.1:0-6994 GCF_045577275.1 Methanobrevibacter sp. | reverse complement strand
AATTTAATATAAAAATAGCTAAAACAAAAAATGAATAAATAGAATAATCAAAAGATTTAAAAAAGTTTAAAATCTTTAAAAAAAGTTTAGAAAAAAAGTATAAAAAAGTATAAAAAAGTATAAAAAAGTTTAAAATGTTTAAAATAAGAAAAACAGTAGAAGAATTAAATAAATTCTTCATGTAAAAATGTTTAGAACTTGTTAGTATTAACTGGCTGGTCACCATATAATGTAGGCTTATATGGATAACCGATTTCAATAGATAATCCAGAGCTATTAGGAATTTTATCTTCTTCATTATCTAAAAGTTCGTTGGAAATATCATCAAATTCATATGAATTATCATTTAAGCTTAACTCATAAGCAGAACATAATGGTTGGTCATCTAAACTCACATCAGCTGCAGAAGCACAGCCGATACCTACTATAAAAATAAGTAAACTAATTGAAATTAATACTATGCGATTCATTTTATTACCTTTTAGATTTTTTAGATTCTTAAGAATTTTTCATTCTCAAACTAATATATATTAAAGACCACATATAAAGATTTTCGAATGTAAGTGCTTACTTACATCTTTAAATTGAAAAATAAGAATTAATTAAGAGTTATATTAAAAAATAACAATAAATTAGTATTTATATGTTAAAATAATATTGCATAGATATTTTTAAAACTAGAAAATAATTTAAAATAGATTAAAAAAAATGAAAAGATCATGAAAATAAGTAAAAATAAAAGTTTAAAAGAAAAATAGCAGTAATAATTAAATATAAAAAATGTAAAAATAAGTAAAAAAGAAAAAAAGAATAACAGAATTATTCTACGATAACTCCGTTAATAACACCATCTTGACCAGGTCTGGAGGTAACTTTTGCATGACCGAGTTCGGTTTCTACAATAGCACCTTTAGTAATGATGTTCCTTCTTACGTAGTTTGGGTTAGCACTGTTTTCAATTACGTTGTAGATTTCTACAGTGTGAGCTTTACCATCAGTGTCGATAACGTTGATTTTGTTATCTCCAGCTAATCTGTGTTTTTCGTTTCCACCACGAGTTCTGATTTTTCTTAATCTTTTTTCACCTAATCTGGTTTCTGCAGATTCTCTACCTAATTCGCTTTTCCTTTTACCACGGTTTGCAACTCTTCTAGCACCAGATGGAGATCTGGTTGATTTTCCTTGACAAATAGCCATAACAATATCTCCTTATATTATTTTTTCCGTAATCTATGTAATTATAAATATCTTTTAATCCCATCAGAATCAGTAAATTTACATAAAGTAATCTAATGGAATAAATTTTTTTAAAATCAAACTCAAAAAACAAGCTTACCGCTTTGCTTGATAAAGAGACAAATTCAATAAAAATTCATTTTCAAATAATTATTGAAATTTATTTTTTATTTATTTTATTAAAGATTGAGAATTGAATTCTCATAATAAGCAAGTTAATTAATGATTCTTACTGCAAGATAAAATAAGAATGTATATATTTATATTCAAAACTATATATAAAGGTAACTATTTTTGATACCTTAAAATAGCAGATTTCATTAAAAAAAGTTGAAAATTGAAAAAATAATGAAAAGATGAGAAATAAGAAAATAAAAATTAATTAAAATAACTTATCTTCAACGATTTCACCATCATTCAATTTCACTGCTGAAGTATATGCATCAAATATTGCCCATAGCCAAAACAATACATAAAGGATAAAACCAATTAATAAAAGCATTAAAAGAATTGAAACTGCTGCAAGAACTATGAAAAGTCCTCCTTTATTATTTTGACCAATGTATAATTGCCCAATTCCTGGAAAAATAAATGATAGTATTGCTGCAACAACAGGGTTTTTCATTGTAGTTACAGTAGTTTGTTTTGGAGTAACCTTAGTTTCCATACCAGTTTGAGGAACATTGGTACTTTCCACATTGATTTGAGAAGCATTTGCACTTTCTACATTAGCACCACAGTTAGGACAGAATTTAGCGCCAGGAATCAATTCTCTGCCACAATCAGGACATTTCTTTAAAGCAGTCTCATCGACCTTTTCCTCAATAGGATCAGTGCTTGTCTCTTCTCTAACCAAAACGCTATCTTCAGCAGAATCTGTTTTCTCTTGTGAGATCAAAACACTTTCATCAGTAGCATCACTGATGATTTCTTCCTTTTCAGGAATAGGTTCCACTTTAGATAAGTCTGCTCCACAGTTTCCGCAAAATCTATTTGCATTGTCTTGTTCTTTACCACAATCTGGACATATAACAAGTGCCATATAAACACCCCTAAACTTGAATAATCATAATTAATTATAAAAATAGGTCATAAAAAATTAAAGTTAAAATTTAATAAAATAGAAAGTTAATAATTAAATTGAATGAAAATTCCTATAAAACAGTATCAACATCGGAAATGCTGTCTAAAACAATGATATCGATATCTTCTTCATTTACTCTTTCCTTTTCCTCTTCATCTAAAGTAGAGTTTACAAGAATAGCGCTCATTCCAGCATTAACTGCTCCCATACAGTCAACATCAAGCTTATTTCCAACCATAATACTTTTTTTAACATCACATGCCATTCTTCTGCATGCTTCAATATATATTTCAGGATCTGGCTTTTCAACACCTACTTCCTCTGAAGTGATAACAATATCAAAAAAGTGGTATAAGTTTAATCTAACTAATTTTTCCCACTGCTTAATGGTGATACCGTTTGTAATAGCTCCTAATTTATATCCTTTACTTTTAAGATAAATCAATATTGCACTTGTTCTAGGGAAAGGTCTTAAAAGAGCGAATTTAACGTTATGGTATGTTGTCATACCAATAGCTACTAAAAGAGGGTCTTCCTTACCTAAAACTTCTTCAGTCAATATATTAAAGTGTTTGGAATAATTTGAACCTTTCTCTTTAATAATATCCTTTAATAGATCGTATGCTTCATCAGGTTCTAAAGGCAAACCATTATTGCACATACTTTCAATAGCAGCATGTCTTGCCAAATCAGCAAAACTGGAAGTATCTACAAGAGTATCATCAATATCGAAAAATACAGCTTTTGTCATCATTACACCAAAAATATAAAATTCTTTTCTATCGTCAGATTTATTTACTAATTATATATTTATTTTATTATTATATAAAAATTCCTAATAATAATCTTTTAAGTTAAACATCATTAAATTATCAGTGATTTAGGATTAAAAGAAAGCATCCAAGCTTTGTTGCTTTTCATTGGAAGATAACTCCATCAATCTTTCCTTGTTATAACCTAATGGTTCCATCATCCTTGAAACTGCAGGAATCAATTGATTTTCAATATAATACTCCTTATCATATTCGATTCCTTCACTATACTCATAAGGAACAGCCCTTTGGCTGATTGAACCTTTTCCTTTGCTGATTATATATTGCACAATAGTTCCTTTTCCAACTTTAATTCCATGCGCCTCTATTTCACGGGCAGCGACAACATGAGGACCTACCTGCTTATAGTCATCAAGGTTTTTTGTGATTTGAGTGTGGATTATAATTTCCTTCCTATCCAAATTACCTGATTTTATTTGCTTTAAAACTTTACTGATGATTTTTTCAGCCTTTTTTACATCCCCTTCCTTTAAAATAGCCATTAAAATGTCTTCCTGAGTTTTCTTAGCTATTGGCGCCCAATCTCTTCTAACAAGTTCAAGACCCTTTGCAATGATTTTGCCGTCTTCTATTACAGCATACCTCTTTTTGCTTACAAAGAATCCTCTTCTGTAGAATCCTTCAAATTCCAATTCCATTGTATCAGGTAAAGATCCATTAAAATAAGATAAAAACTTATCCTTCTGCACTTTTATCTCATTTTCAATAGCTATCTGTTCTGGAGATTCAATCATATTTACACCTGAAAAAATAATTTCAATCTTATATATAATTATATTATTCTTATCTTTTTAATAATTATGTATTGAATAAATTAAGTAATATCATTTATTTATCAAGACCTCTCATAATCATCTAGTAATCCTGAACTATTTAATATCTATCTAATATCTATCAATTAACTATCTAATAGATATAAGGAAGATAAACATTTAATATCCAATATCTAAGTTAATAGTAAGAAATAGTTTTACATATTAAACCAAACCAAGCTACAAAAAAAATAAATAGGATAAAATAAAAATTGTTAATATTGAATAAAACAGTTTATATAATATAAAACAGAATATAATCAAACAGTTAAGGGATTGCTATGGAAGACTCTGAGAAAATCATCATCGAATTCATTAAATTGTCAAAAAACCGAGAAAAAGTCATAAGGGCTTTAGAAGGAGAAACATTGAAGCCTACAGACATAAGCAAGAAAACTGGCATTCATAGAAATAATGTCAGCAGAGTTTTAAGTCAATTAAGAGAAAAAGAATTAATTCGTTTATTAAATCCTGAAAACAAACGTGGACGATTATACGAATTGACAGACTATGGAAAAGAAATCTTAGATTTAATGAAATCGACTAATTTTTAAATCTGAAAATAAGTAAAAATATGAACAATTTTAAAATAATTAAAATATTAAAAAATAAAAAAAGAAAATTAGAAAAAGAGTTATATCTCTATTTCTAAAGCTATTGGACAATGATCTGAGCCCATTACATCTGATTTTATATAAGATGCCTTTACATTGTCTTTAAATTCTTCATTTACAAAGAAGTAATCCAAACGCCATCCTACATTTCTTGTTCTTGCTTTGGTTCTATAACTCCACCAGGTATATTGATCCTTAATGTCACCATTAATCATTCTGAAAGTGTCAATATAACCATTTTCCAAGAACTTGGTAACCCACTCTCTTTCTACAGGCAAGAAACCTGATGTATCCACATTATCTTTTGGTCTTGCGAGATCAATTTCCTTATGTGCAGTATTCAAATCACCGCAGATAACCAAATTATGACCATTATCCCTTAAATCATTGGTATAATCAAGGAATGCATCATAGAAATCAAGCTTATATTTGAGCCTATCCTCATTCATTCCACCGTTAGGATAATAGATGTTTAAAAGAGTGAATCCATCAAAATCCAATCTTTGAAGTCTTCCCTCAACATCGAACTTTTCTATTCCCATTCCAGAGAAAACCTCTTTAGGTTCGATTGAAGTGTAGGTTGCTACACCACTGTATCCTTTTCTTTCTGCAGAATTGAAATAACTTGTATAATCCGGAATATTAATTAATTTCTTAGGCAATTGGTCAACTTGAGCCTTGGTTTCCTGAAGGCAAACCACATCTGCCTTTTCCTCATTGAACCAGTCAAGAAAACCTTTTCTGTGAATTGCTCTTATACCATTTACATTCCATGAGATAAGTCTAACGTTTGTCATAGAACCACATTTAATCAAATTTAACTCCTTCTTCCAAAGGAACTTCTCTTAACCAGCTGATGTCACTCTTATAAAGCATTCTGATGTCAGACAAATCATATCTGATCATTGCTAAACGTTCAATACCTAAACCAAATGCCAATGCAGGAGTGTCGATGCCTAAAGGTTCTAAAACTTCTGGTCTGAACATTCCACATCCACCAAGCTCAATCCAGCTTTCCTTTTCTTCCAAGTAGATTTCACATTCGGTTGAAAGGTAGGTGTAAGGGAAATAGGCAGGTCTGAATCTTACTTCAAATCCTAATTTCTTATAGAACTCTTTTAATGTACCTAAAAGGTTTTGATAGTTGATTCCAGGAGCTGCAACCAAACCTTCCACTTGATGGAACTCAGGCAAATGCTTATAATCGAAGGTTTCTCTTCTGAATACTCTACCTACTGAGAACATTTTAATTGGAAGCTCTCCTTTTGCCAACCTTTGAGTAGAGATTCCTGTTGTGTGAGTTCTTAAAACAGATTGACGAGCAATATCTGCATCCCAATTATAGTTCCAACCTTCAGAACCGGTATTTCCACCATCTTCATGAGTTTTTGCAACTCTTTCAACAAGAGCATCATCAGGCAAATCACAGGTCAATGGATTTTTAACATAAAATGTATCTTGCATTTCCCTTGCAGCATGGTCTTGTGGCTGGAAGAGAGAATCAAAGTTCCAAAATGCGGATTCCAAATAATCTCCCTTATCTTCAGTAAAACCCATATTCAAGAAGATTTCTCTGATTTCCTGAATGATTCTTCTTAAAGGATGTTCCTTACCTGGGAAGAATATAGGATATTCAGCATTAATGTCATAAGGCCTGTATTTCAAGTCTTTCCATGAGCCTTCTTTCAATTGTTCATGAGTTAATTGTGTAGCCTCTTCCTTCAAGTCAAATCCATGCTCTAAGATCTCATGACCTAAATCAGTCAATTCAAAACTATGATAGGTTGTTTTGTTTTCTGCAATGAGATTTTTCCTATCCATAAGTGCAGATAAACCTTTAGCCATATCTTCATTTAATTGGTCCTTTGAGAGACTTGCCCTTTCGATAAGTGTTGCCAATAATGATTCGTCATCACCTAATTTATCTTGGGTGGATTCTCCCACATCAGTAATGGATAATATTCCCTTATCCATTTTAGCCCAACTTTTACGAATCAACCAACCGATGGAAATATTCATTTCCTTCTTTTCAAGATTATCCATATTTGCCAAATCTTTCATAGCCAATTCTTTCTTATCCTGCAAGACCTTTAGGATTCTTCTTTCCGGAAGGCCAATTTCAGCATATTTCTTACCATTATCAGTTAAACTAAATTGTTCATGAACGTCTTTTTTAACAATGATAATATCTTTAGAAGCTAATGATCCTGCAGCACTCATAACAGACTTAATGTTTAAACCTGTATTTTGAGCTATTTCTTCAGGAGTAGCATCTTCATTTAGTTCTAACTCTTTTAATAGCTTTTTCTCATAAATATGTAATTCATTAATAATTTTATCGATATTCTCACTCATCTAAACACCAGATGCATTTTTAAATAAATCAAGTAAGCATTATTTGATAATAAATAAATT
>NZ_JAZNIB010000283.1:0-4698 GCF_045577275.1 Methanobrevibacter sp. | reverse complement strand
TACAACGGATCATTCATCGTAGCTAAGATTGTTGTAAGCAAACAAAAAGGAAGCTTAACCGTTCCAGCTAAATCTTACAAGGCAAGTGCAACAAGCAAAACCTTAACCGCTACCTTTAAGGCAGCAAGTGGAAAAGTAGTGGCTAACAAGAAGATTACATTTACCGTCGACGGTAAATCTTACTCTGCTACAACCAATGCTAAAGGTGTTGCAACTGTCAAAGTAAGCTTAAACAAAAAAGGAACCTACAACTTTACCGCTAAGTTTGCTGGAAACAATATGTACGCAGCAATGAATAAGACTGCAAAGCTTACCATTAAATAAGAATGGTTAAATTTGGTTAAAACAGTAAAATAGAAATTTAAACAATTATCTAGTTTTTTGAGCTAATGCTCAAAATTCTAGAATTTTTTATTTTTTTTTTAGTTTTATTGGAAATTTTCACCATTTGATAGTTTTTTATAAACATTAGATGTTTTGTAATTTTTATAAAAAATTATTAAATTTTCATATTTAATGTTCATTTATTATGCTTTATTATATGAGGTGGAAGACGTGAAAATTGAAAAAACTGTATTTATTTGTTTAGTATTAGTAATGATACTATCATTAGGATTCAATGCAGTAAGTGCAACGGATTCTAATGAGATTGACACTATAGAATTGGATGATTCCATATCTGATTCTATTAGTTCTAATCTTGAGGATAATTCTATATCTGATTCTATTAGTTCAGATAATGTAGATGGTTCCATATCTGATTCTATTAGTTCTGATAATCTAGATGATTCTAGCTTTGAGAGTGATAAAATAGGAGATGGCTCTTATTCAAATGATAATGCTCTTAAAGATGATTCAAATACAATTTATGTATCCGTAGAAGGGGACGATGAAAATGACGGTTCACAGTCCAATCCTGTGGCGACCATTTCAAAGGCTGTTTCACTTGCTGATGAAGGATACACCATCCATATATCTGCAGGAACCTATGATCAAAACAAATCAACACAATTGTCACATGCATTGACTTTTGTTGGAGATGATGGGGCAATAATCAGAAGAATCGGAACTGCAAATGCCTTAACATACACTTCAGACAACATCAAGACAATTTGCTTTAAAAACATTATATTTTCATCAACTACAGCAAATCCAAACAATCCTATATTAAGTATGGCAGGTCGAGCCAATCTAATAATAAACAATTGTACATTCACTGATGCAATTGCAGGAAAAGGAGGCCATGTAAGGTTCATGGGAAGTTCTACAGGACTTATCAACAATACCAAATTCATTGATCTCACCGGTTCTACAAGTTCTGCATCAAGCTACATACAATGTCTTGGGGAATCAGTTGTAAGGATAAACAACTGTCTCTTTGCAAACTGTTCTGAAACTATGTTAAGGGCGGTTGTTTATGTAAACAATAACTTATCCAACGTTTCACTAAACAATTGTAATTTCATCAACATAAGCGGAAACCTTAATGCAGTTTTTGAAAACAGGGGATACGGTGCAATAAGAAACTCCACCTTTAGGGACATTTCCTTAAGCGGAAATGGTCCTCGTGGAATCATTTGGAGTTCTGAAACTATTTCAAGCGGCTCAAAAACCTATATAAACTCTTCCATCTTTTATAATAACTCTGTAGATACTGAAGTCGTTGTAAATAGTGCTGTGATTCAGGCTAAATCTCCAACTGTAGTTGAAAACAGCGTATTCCTATACAATGACGTTGACTACATCATAAACAATGACAACGAAACAAGCATAATTGCAAACTACAATTGGTGGGGTACCAATCAGGACCCTAAAAACTGCACAATTATTGTGCATGATGACTCCACTGGTGAAGATACCAGTGTAAACATGTCTTTAGTCTCAAATGGAGTCACTGTAGACAATTGGGCAATCATGGCTGTTGACTTTGACTCAAGCGCTCTTCTTGCAAATGAGAATTATCCAATCATAATTAACATCAATCAATACATGAATGAGGAAGGTGAAATAAACACCTTTGACGGTTATGGAATAGGAAATGTTGAAATCCTATTGGATTCCATTATCGGAGAGCTTAATGCAAACCCTATAATCTATACTGAAGAGGGAAGCTATAAGGCTAAGGTCTATACAAAAAACGGCACAATCACAATATTCTATAAGGCTCTTGAAGAGGGAAGCGATGTATTGAAGATTAAATCAGGATATGAAGAGCTAATATTCAATCTGGAAATCGCCAAAGCAATAAGCTATACAGACATTTACGTTTCCAAATCAGGAAATGATGAAAATGACGGATTAAGCAATGGAACTGCAGTCTTCACTATTGAAAGAGCATTGGAAGTTGCAAAAGGAATCAATTCCAATATCAGAATCCACATCAACAGCGGTACCTATAAGGAATCCGGATTTGAACTCAACGGCACATATGTGGAAGATGAAATCATCAAAAGAACAATTTATGCATTTATAGGATATGGAAATGTGGTCATTGATGGAAATGGAGCAGATAAAAGCATCTTTTCAATCAGAAACAATTCAGCTTCATTTACAAACATAAGATTCACCAATGTCAATGGACCGACCAGAGGTGGAGCAATCCTTGTCAGAATCAATGACAATGGTTACCTTTATGAACCTAATTCAAGGATAAATGCTGATTTGACCATAAACAAGTGTACTTTTGACAATATCAATGTAACAAATAATGGTGGAGCCATTTACTATGAATATGGTAGTGGAAGGATTGAAATAAACAATACCAAATTCCATAATCTCAATGCTTTAAGCAGTCAAGGTGGAGCAATATATATTCACGAATCCGCTAATCTTGCAAAGCTTAAGATAACAGGCTCTGATTTCAGGGATAATTTTGCAAACAATGCAGGAGCAATGTATTTGAGGGTATCCAACATCACAATCAAGGATACAAACTTCATAAACAACTCTGCTGCATATTATCCTGGAGCAATTGGCTTCTATAATGCTACTGCATATATTGAGAATTGTATAATTGCAAACAGTTCAGCCAAAAAGGATTCAGCAGCCATTAAAATAGAGGAAGGCTCTAATGATGAAGGAAACGTCATCACTATAAGGTCATGCATAATAGAAAACAATACAGCAACAGATGAAGTGGCACCTGCAATCTATGTGGCAAAAGGAGTCTTGAACATTTCCTACAGTTCAATTGTAAATGACCTTTCAATTGCAACACGCACCTATAGTTCAAGCAGTTCAGGATTAGTGCAAGGTGTAGCAATTGCAGACAACAATTGGTGGGGAGTAAACAATCCATTCGGTGACAATGAAATCGGAGGGGATTATCTCTACGATTCAGGAGCTGTTGTAAATGGATCCAACATCACAATAGACAGTTGGGTTATTCTATATGTTGAAATGAACGATACAGGTGTTTTGAAGGTTGGAAACAAGGTCAACATTTCAATTGACTTTAGTCATGTCAACACCACAAGCGGTGAAATAAAGGCATTGTCTGGAGGCAGAATACCAAAAGAATTTACATTAAGGCTTAATTCAACTGGAGGTAACGCTTATCCAAATTATATGAAGATTGCAAATGG
Organism: Methanobrevibacter sp.; assembly: GCF_045577275.1. Taxonomy (GTDB): domain Archaea; phylum Methanobacteriota; class Methanobacteria; order Methanobacteriales; family Methanobacteriaceae; genus Methanobrevibacter. The sequence continues at coordinate 1,114 of NZ_JAZNIB010000283.1, read as the reverse complement.
AAAGGCAAATACAATATTCACTGTCATTGATGACCAAGGGCTTGGAGACAATTTCACCTACAGTGCACTTGATATAAAGACAGACAATGAAATTTATCATATAATATTTGAAATCAATAATTATAAAGGAGTAATTTTCGTTTCTGTTGATGGTAATGATGATAGAAACGGTTCTAAAGATGCTCCTGTCAGAACAATAGAAAAAGCTATTCAACTTGCTCTTGATGAAGATTTCGGCGCTCATGAAATAATCGTTCTTCCAGGAACCTATGATGTCTGCGACATTGATATAGACTATACCTATCTCATAATCACTGGTTCTGGAATAAATGAAACAATATTTGATGGTGACGGATACACTGGAGGAATGTTTTCAATATTCGAAGGAAACCTTACAATCAAGAATCTAACCATTATGAATGGTGTCAACACCGTTTCTTCAGGTGGTGCATTTACAAATATGGGTAACTTGACTTTAGATACAGTCTATGTCACAAACTGCCAAGTGAAGAATGTAAACGGTGCGGTGATTTATTCTGTAGGAAACCTTAATCTCATCAATTCAAGCTTTGTGGATAATCGAGCATTGTCAGGTAATTATGCAAGTGGAGGAGTAATCTACACTGATGGATATTATACAAGCTTAAGCTATCCTCCAAGCTTGAACATCACTGACTGTGAATTCATCTCCAATTCTGCAAAAAGCAGTACCTTTGGTGGTGGAGCTATCTATATGCAATATGTAGATGGCTTCAAATCCATCAAAAACACCAAATTCATCAACAATCAAGCTATGTATGGTGGAGCAATCTTTATGCAGAACTCTATTGGGGACTTTTTGATGGACAATGTCAGTTTCATTGGAAACAAGGCAACAGGAAGTTCCAGCACCAATCCGTCCTATGGTGGAGGTGCATTGAATCTAATAGGCAAGACTGATGGCAGTGTAGGAAAAATAACCATCATAAACAGCTTGTTTGAGAATAACACTGCAAAGAATACCCGTGGTGGCGGAGCGATATTGGATAGAAACGTGGACTTGAACATCAGCAATTCTGCAATAATCAACAATAAGGATAGCGATAAGAACATTCAAATCTACAAGGACACTACA
>NZ_JAZNIB010000282.1:0-4324 GCF_045577275.1 Methanobrevibacter sp. | reverse complement strand
ATTAAACATGGTTTAGTCTTTTTAAAAATTTTTGTAAATATTTAAATATATTAATAAAGATATTATTAATTAAGTTTATTTTAGATTTTGTTGAAATTTTCAATCAACTTAATTTCATTGAATTATCATTTAATGAATAATTAAAATAGAGGGATAAAAATGGCAGGAACAATGAAAGCTTGGAGAATAAATGAATTAGGAAAACCTCCTGTAATGGAGGAAGTACCTATACCAGAACCTACTTTTGGAGAAATCTTAATTAAAATGAAAGGTGCAGGAATGTGCAGAACTGACCTTGAAGTTATTGATGAAGGATTCATTACAGTTCCCTTTGAAGGACCATTCACATTCGGTCACGAAAATGCAGGTGAAGTTGTAAAACTCGGACCTGGAGTAGATACTGTAGAGGTTGGTCAAAACGTTATTGTAGACACATTGCATGCATGCGGTAAATGTCAATACTGTCTTTCAGGACGTGACAACTTCTGTGAAGTTGCAAGTGCACGTGGTCTTAAGGAAGACGGAGGTATGGCAGAATATATGATTGCTGATGCAAGAGAAGTTGCTCCTTTAGGAGACCTTGACCCTACAGAATATGTGGCATTAGCAGATGCAGGATTATCTCCATATGGTGCTGTTCAAACTGCAAAACCATTCATTCCAAATAATGGTACTGCAGTGGTTATCGGTGTAGGTGGACTTGGATTCTACTGCTGTCAATACTTGGCTTTAACAACCTCTGCTCGTGTTATTGTAGTTAACAGATCTGCTGAAAAAATGGCTAAAATGGTTAACTATGGTGCTGACGAATTGGTTGTATTGGATGACAATGCATATGACAAGATTATGGAACTCACTGACGGCAAAGGTGTAGATGCCGTATTTGACTTTGTAGGTAGAGACAACACTTTAGAACTTGCAGCACAAATTACCAAAGGATTAGGTCTTATTTCCATTTTAGGTCTTGGTGGAGGAACACTCCCTGTAAGCTGGACCACAGTTAAACCTGGTGTAATGGTAAGATTGACTCAAGGTGGAACCATCACTGACCTTTATGAAATCATGGACTTGGCAAAAGCTGGAAAAATCAAGGTCGAAGCTCAACAATATCCATTCAGCAAAGTTCTTGATGCTCTTGATGACTTAAGAAACGGAAGAGTTGAAGGAAGAGCTGTAATCACCTTTGAAGAATTTGACGAATAGATTTATGAAGGACTTTATGTCCTTTTTATCTTTTTTTTACTTTTTTTATTTAAATTTTTATGTATAGTTTACTATATGTTAAAATAAGCTTATTTGTTCATTTATTTTTCATTTAAAGCTTTAATAATTCTTTATTTTCCAAAATATTTATATACTACTTTTTATATACTATTAATCACAAGTTTGTTGTTGCCGATTGTTTCTCAATGAGCCAAAAACAAATTTGCTTATTCAACTATGTGCTGATAATTTTGTGGTCATTAGGGAATGTGGCCACATTAACAGCTTTTTCTTTTTTTAGATTTTATCTTTTTAGTTTTTTTTAACATTTACTTTTTTGTGTTTTTTTCACTGTTGTGAATATGTGTATTTATGCTTTAATACTTTTTAATCTTTTAATTTTTATGTTTTTTCGCATTTAAGTCAATATTATATCTTATTTTCCTTATATTATAATTGAGAACATTCTTTTCTTAATTAGAATATGGTATTCCCTTTTAGCTATATAAAAAATACTAAAAGAAACATAGGGTTGAATTTATATGGCTGAATTTTGATGGATCATTGAGTACAATCGGCAGTCCATTCAAGATTCTTCTAAAGGAGGGAGATGCTATGGAACTTTTCTATGAGGGTATCATATATATCTTATTAGGTATCCTTCTTATTATCATAGGATTCTTCATCTAATCATTTATTTGAATATGAATTGACATACAGTTGAAGTTTTTAATAGTTCTTTTGAGTATGTTCTTTATTAATTTTCTTAATCTGATTATTTGGAGGGTGTTCTCATAGTATATTTAAACTATTTTCATAATAACTTATTTATTTAAAAAAGACCAATATTTTATTGTATTTTAACAATTTTATTTATAGATTCAATTATTCTTATCATGTGATTATTATGAGAACTTTAGAATGGGAAGACAATAAACTAAAGCTTATAGATCAAACCAAATTGCCAGATGAATTGACTTATGTCTATTGCAGCACTTACCAAGAAGTTATAGATGCAATCAAGACAATGGTTGTTCGTGGAGCTCCTGCTATAGGTGTTTCAGCTGCTTTTGGTATGGCTCTTGCACAAATTGCTGGAGAAGATATGGAAAAGGCAGCTACTGAAATGAAAAATGCAAGGCCAACTGCAGTCAATCTTATGTGGGCAGTTGACAGAGTCATGAAAGCGGACAATATGCTCGATGAAGCAATGGCAATGGCTGGCGAAGACATCAATACAAACTTAGCTATTGGCGAATATGGTGCTGAGCTTATTGATGATGGAGATACAGTTCTTACTCACTGTAATGCAGGTGCACTTGCATGTGTAGACTATGGTACTGCACTTGGTGTTTTCCGTTCTGCATTCAATCAAGGAAAGGACATTCAAGTCATCTGTGATGAAACCCGTCCAAGAGGACAAGGTGCAAGCTTAAGCGTATGGGAAATGCAACAGGAAGGAATCCCTGTAAAATTGATTCCTGATGTGGCAAGCGGATATCTTATGTCAATTGGAAAAATTGATAAAGTCGTTATTGGTGCAGATAGGGTTGCTCATGACGGTATTGCAAACAAGATAGGTTCATTTATGGTAGCTCTTGCTGCTAAAAGATTTGACATTCCATTCTATATTGCAGCTCCATTCAGTACCTTTGATAAGGAGATTTCAATCTTTGATACAGTTATTGAAGAACGTGATCCTAATGAAGTGATCTATTATGGTGGAGCAAGAATATGTCCGGAGGGAACTGAAGTCATCAACCCTGCATTTGATATAGTTCCTAAAGATTTGATTACAGGAATCATTACAGAAAAAGGAGTAATTGATTTAAACAATTTAGAAAAGGACTTTAAGGATCTTTTCTAAATCATTTCTTTTTTTATTTTAATTATTTTAATTATTTTAGTTATTTTAGTTATTTTTTATCAGTAACCTTGCAGTCAATCGCTACATGCCACATTCCAGGGCTTGATGATTTAACTTTACGTGTATTGAGTATCTCAACATCCTTATTTTGCTTTTCACAAGCTATTTGTGCTCTTTCTATTCCTTGTGAAAATCCATCGGAAAATTCATAGTAGTGAATGACTCCACCATCCTTGCATAATGAAACAGCTAAATCAAGGAATTCAGGTGCTAATCCTGGAAGATTCATAATGAGTCTATCGAATTTTTTATCCTTCAATTCATTTTTTGCAACTTCATTTGTATCTCCACAAATTGCAGTGATGTGAGCATTCGGGGCCAACTTATTTAACTTGATATTCTCATTCAAGTACTTAATCGCATATTCGTTAATGTCTACAGCTGTTATATTCACATTCTTCTCATGAGCTATGACAATTGGAAATGGGCCAATTCCTGCAAACATGTCAAGAATCTCCTCTCCATCCTGTGTTGCTTCTTGGACTCTTTTCCTTTCAGTAGCAAGTCTTGGTGAGAAATAAACGTTTTTTACATTCAATTTCAATCTTGTGCCATGTTCCTTATGGATTGTGATGGGATTGTCTTCTCCAGCGATAAGTTCAAGTTCCCTAACTCTTGTAACACCCTTAACTGCACTTTTTTTCATATACACAGTTTTTCGTTTGGTAAACTGTAGGGTTGCTTCACCAATTTCCTTTTTATGGGCTTCAAGATCTTCAGAAATCTCTACAATGACAACATCCCCAATGATGTCAAAGGATTTTTTAAGTTCTTCGATTTCTTCTTCGGTTAATTTGTCTTTAAGAAGTTCAGTTATGCTTCTTGGAAATCTCTTTACAGTTTCGAGGTCTTCATCTTGGTTTAAATCGATTATTTCAATTGTATAACCTTCATTTATTTTAATGATTTCCTCTTTGCACTCTTCCATTACTTTTGAAAGTATTTCGTCCTCTGTTCCTTCTTTAATTGGAATATGTCCGAAACCATTTTCGACTTTAATCTTATAGTCAAAGTCAATAATCTTATGATTTAGCACAATTTGTCTTGTTGCCTCTATATTCTGTACTGGAATTTTTATGGTTAACATAGTATCTTCAATTAAATTGCTTGGATGATTAATAATTTTACTATATATTCTATATACTTGTATTTTTATCAATCATTATTTTATTTAAATCGATAGTTTTTTCTTAT
>NZ_JAZNIB010000281.1:0-3796 GCF_045577275.1 Methanobrevibacter sp. | reverse complement strand
TATTTTAAATAATTTTTATTTTTTATTTTTTAATTTTTTTAAAAAAGAGTATTTTAAATAATATTGATTTTTAATTTTAAAAAAAGTAGTTATTTAATTATTTTTTTATTTTTATTTTACTTATTCAAATATGTTTTATTCATATCTTCTTTTACTTCATCAAATCTATTTAATAAGCATTTAACTAATTCCCTATCGATTTTATTAAGTTTCTTATCTAATAAGTCAACCCCTTCTTGGGTGATTCCTTTTTTGGTTGCTACCTTATTGATTATCTCTTCATTGGATAATGCTTGATCTTCTTTTAGGAGTGCAGTTCCTATGATTGTTTTTAAAATCATATCTTCAGCTTCATCTTTGGAAACCTTTGCCAATTCTGAAGATGTTTGTGCAAGTTTTTCAATCATTATTGCAAGGAATGCAGGTGCACAGCTGGTTAAGATTGTGCTGATTTCCAATTCATTGTCTGTAGGATGGAGATTATCCTCTTCCTCATTGAAATATATTGGATTGTCAATCTTCTTGACATAACTGAATTCATTGAACAGATCTTCAACAAAGAGTCTTTCCTGCAATTCCACTTTGGAATTGTGCTTTACAAGTGTCACTCCTTTTCTTCTTGACAATGAGCTTATTGCGTTATTGGAAGTGACTGTTGAAGCTAATGTAGGAATTACTAGGCTTAATTTTCCATCATAAAATGATTTGATGTGATTAAAGTTAAGTCCTGCGCAAGTGTAGATGATGTGTGTATTTTCATTGAGGCATGGTGCAATTTCATCCATGACTTCTTTAAATTGAGGAGTTTCGACGGAAATAAGGATTTTTTCGCAGGATTTCGCGATTTCTGTATTATCTGAAGTAATGTTTAGATTTTCGTCTGGATATTCTTCAATCAAACTTTCAAATTTATTAAGGTGTCTATTTGAAACAATCAATTCTTCATCCTCTAATAGTAAATTAAGCTTGAGTATGTTATTTACTATCATAGAACCCATATTTCCGTATCCAATAACTCCTATCTTCATAGTTACACTTTCACTATGTTTTTAATTAAGATTTGAATATTTATATTAAATATGCACATTACGGAGTATAAAAATCAAAATCTTAATCAAAATATTTATTAAAACTATCGTTATAAATAAGGTTATATATTTATAACTAATTTAATTTATTATTTAACTTATTAATAAACTTTACAGTTTTATTTTTGGATTTAAAGCATTTATTCAAGGTTGTTTTACATTTATTAAACTTTAGTTTAGTTAAATGTATTTTAAAGAATATCAAATGAGTTTTAGTTTTGATTTTGTATGCTGTTTTCTTAAGGTGTGATTTGAAGTTTTAAGTTTTGGTTAAATGATGTTTTCATGATGATGTGGCTTATTCTAAAATCCTTATTTTCGGATTTTCTTCAATACGATTGCATTTAATGAAATTGCTTGTTATGGTGTTAAATAATTCCCAATCAATTATGTTCCATAAATGATTTCCTTTTCTTATTTCAATTAATTTTCCATTGGTAAATATTTCTTTAAGCTTAATAGCTGATTTGGTGCAATTCAAATCTTCCTTGCTTCCATATGTAATCAAAATATTTTCCTTTTTCAATAGCTCTTTGGAAAAATTTTTAGGGAGGGTATAATTCAATGATTCGTAAGCTATTTCTTTCTCTTCCTTGATGGATCTGTCTAATATCCTTTCCATATAGGAGTAATATTCTTTGGAAATTCCAAAATATCTTAGATATGCATTGACGATAAATTGATCAGGCTTTTCATTGAGATGCTCTGATTGTGTCTTTGCCAATCTATTTGTGACACTCAATTCCTTCATCTCCTTGAAATCACTTATTTCAGGACTTGATAAAATCAAATTGGAAATCATTTGAGGATTTTCATTCAATATTTCTATAGCTATTGAAGTTCCAAGTCCTATTGAGATGATATTTATACTGTCGGTCTTTTTTGAACTTATCAGATTTTTGATGAATTCACTTATTTCCTGTGAGGATTTCTTGATGGTGAATTCCCCTTCAGATTTGCTCTCTCCATGCTGTGGCAAATCAAGGAATATGCAATGAAAATCCTTAAAATACTTATCATATCCTTCCTTTTGCCTGGTCCAAATCCATTTGTCAAGCAATTTGGTATGGAGAAAGAGTATGGTCTCATCATTTTCGGCTCCAATTTCCTCATAGGCCAGATTTTTAAAATATTTCAAGGTCATTTTATCATCAATTTATTAATCAAGTTAATTAGTTCTCATGTTATCGAACAAGACATATACATTTATAATGTTGATTGTTATATATAATATTGATTCTTATTATAATTTATTAAAAATGGGATTAGTGATAATATGAAAGCTGACGCATACAAAATCGTAGATGACGTTTATTGGGTAGGGGTTCTCGACTGGGATATTCGTGACTACCACGGATACACCTTAAACGGAACAACCTACAACTGTTACTTGGTATTTGGTGAAGACAAGGTTGCTTTAATCGACAATGTTTATCCTGGAAAATCTGAACAGTTCTGGGGAAGAATCAAAGATGCCTTTGAAAAGGAAGGCAGAGAATTCAAAATCGATGTAGTTATCCAAAACCACATTGAAAACGACCACAGCGGTTCCTTAAGTGAAGTGGTTGCAAAATTCCCTGATGTTGAAGTATACTGTTCCAAAAAGGCTGAAGGCGGTCTTAAAAACCATTTGCCTGAACTTGCAGACTTTGAATTCAACACTGTAAAAACCGGAGATTCCTTAGACATTGGTGGAAAAACCTTCCAATTTGTTAACGCTCCAATGCTTCACTGGCCTGACAGTATGTTCACCATGTTGATGGAAGAAGGAATCCTATTCTCAAATGATGCATTCGGTCAACACATCTGCTTATCTGAAAGATTGGATAAGGATGTCGATCCTGTTATATTAAGAGAAGCTGCAAGAAAATATTACGCTAACCTAATCACTCTCTCCTCTCCAATGGTTGGAAGAAAAGTGGAAGAGCTTGCAAGCTTAGGTTTAGTTGACGCTTTAAAAATAATTGCTCCATGTCACGGTCAAATCTTCACTGACCCTAGCTTCATCATTGACCTTTACACCAAATGGTCCACTGGAAGCTATGAAGGAAACAAGATAACCTTCATCTATGACACAATGCACCATTCCACCCAAAGAATGGCTCATGCAATGGCTGAAGGTGTAATGAGTGAAGGTGTTGAAGTCAAGATGTACTTCATGCATGATGATGACAAAAGTGATGCAGTAACAGATGTGCTTGATTCTAAAGCTATCTTTGTAGGGGCTCCTACAATGATGAACAAGCCGTTCCCAGGTATTGGAGATGTCATGTATTACTTGAACTGTCTTAGCTTCGGTAGAATTGAAACCAAAAAGGCAGTTGCATTCGGTTCTAAAGGTTGGTCCGGAGGTTCTGCAAAAACATTGGCAGCAAACCTTGAAGAAGCTGGATTTGAAGTTATCGACCAAATGGAAATTGACTTCAAGCCAAGTGAAGAGCAACTTGAAGAATGCTATGAATTAGGTAAAAAAGTAGCTCAAATGATTAAAGAATAGTTTTTTCACTATTCTCTTTTTTTATTTTTTTTAAAATTTGTAATTTATTTATTTTTTTAATCAGATTTCTTAATTTTTTTAAATTTAATGTAATTCCTTATTTTTTCAATATTTTTAATATATTAAACTATTTATGTAAAAATCTAACGATAATCAATTAATTTTTTAATTTAACATCAATATTGCTTTTATTTTTAAGAAAAACTTTATA
>NZ_JAZNIB010000280.1:0-2213 GCF_045577275.1 Methanobrevibacter sp. | reverse complement strand
CTTTGTGATAGGAACATAACCGGATGCGTAGACAATTGCGTTAGGAGGTGTGGAGACAGGCATCATAAATCCGAGTGATGAAGATAAAGCAATACCTACGGCAACAGGAATAGGACTGAATCCCAGTGACAGAGCTGTAGTAATTGCAATCGGACCAATAAGGTTGGTAGATGCTGTGTTTGATGTGAACTCTGTAAGCAAGAGTGTGAAAACACAGAAAACCGCAATGAAGATAATCTCTGATGGATTAGATCCTATCATGCTGCTTAGACAGCTACCCATCCAGTCGGATAGGCCTGTGGTGTACATCAGTGCTCCTAGGGACAAACCACCACCGAAAAGCAGCAGTGTGCTCCAATCTATACCTGCAACACCGTCTTTCCATTTCAGTGTCATCTCTCCGTTCTTAAGGTTTACTGGCAGGAAGAACAGCAACAATCCACCAATTAAAGCAACTATGTGCTCTGGGAAATATCTGCTGAATGCTTTCACAATTGCGGCATCAGGGCCGTAGATGATAGTCAGTACTGCTGGTGTAATCCAAAGAATAACTGTCAATATGAAAGCAAATAGTGTATTCTTCTGTGCTTTGGTCCATTTGCCGAGTTCCTTGACATGTTCGCTGATGTATGTCTCTGCTCCTTTTATGTGCTTGTCATCTGATGGGTACATACGCCATAATATGATATAAGTCAACACGAAATAGGCAATCATTGCAACAAATCCCCACATCATCCATTGGGCGAATGATATATGTGGAGCGTTAGGGGCAAGTTGCTCGAGGAATCCCATCATAATGAGGTTGGAAGGTGTACCGATTGGAGTGAAGACGCCACCAATGGAACAGGCATAAGCTATCATCAGCATAACCCCTGTGGCATATTTATAATTGGAAAGGTCTATTTCCTTACCGTTTTTAGCCATCATCTCCCTGATGGCTTCAAGAAGTCCCAGTGCAATTGGGAACATCATAGCTGCTGTGGCAGTATTGCTAACCCAACTTGAACAGACCATACATACCAGTCCTATGGCTAGGAAGATGCGCTGAGGGGAGTCCCCTACCCATTTCATTGAAATGATTCCGTAAGCGATACGCTTGTCAAGACCATTCACTATCATAGCTGTTGCAATGAGGAAACTGCCCATAAACAGAAATATTATTGGATTTGCAAAGTTTGCAAAGGCCTCTTTCATAGGCACAACACCCAGCAAGACGCAGAGTGTGGGACCAAGTATGGATGTGACTGGGATAGCTATAGGTTCAGTTATCCACCAAATGGATACCAGTGCCATTATGGCCAACAAGTGATGGGCTGGATCTGATAGTCCATTTATTGGGAGAAACCAGAGTATAATTGCACATAATGGTCCTAAAATGGCACCAATGATGTGACGTTTCCTGTCAAATGAGTTTTCCATTTCTTGCATATCTTCAGCAGAGCCTTGGCTTTCGCTTTCCATATTTATCACTATTGATTTTCATGAATCATTAAAAGCATTGACATAAATAGGCGGTTTAAAATGAATTTTTATTCAAAACTTAAATTCTATTTTAATATGATCATTGTCAAAAAAATTAGTTTGTTTAGTTTCTTTTCCATCTGTAGTTGGATTAGATAGAATAAAACTTACTAATAGCATTTTATTTAATTTTTTTTAATATTTAATAGTATTTTAATTATTGTTAATAAATTATTCGAATAGAAATAAAAAACTCATCATTTTAAAAATATAAAATAAAGAAAATAATTTGTCATATAAGATTAAAAAAATTTGAAAAAGAAAAGAGAATAAAATAAGGTAAAAATACTTAACTAATTGAAATATTTATTAATATGTTTATATATGCTATTCTTAAAGAATTATGGGGGTTAAATTATGGCAAATGTTATTCTTGCAGCAATTTTATCTTTCTTGATTCCAGGATTAGGTCAAGCATATGCTGGAGATATGAAAAAAGGCATAATATTTTTCATAGTATTTTTAATCATCATTGGATTATACATGTTTGTCTTGAATAAATACTTGCCTTTCAATATCATTGAATTGATTTTCGGTCTTTATGCTGCTTACGATGGATATCAAATGGCAAAAGTATAGAAATCTTGTTTCTGGATCTTTTATTCTATAAACAAATTTTTATTAATTTCTTTATTTCTTTATTTATTTATTTTTACCCGATTTATTTGTTTTTTATTATTTTTTTATTATTT
>NZ_JAZNIB010000279.1:0-4725 GCF_045577275.1 Methanobrevibacter sp. | reverse complement strand
ATAAAAAATGGCTACCTTATCAAAATGCCAAATCACCCTATCACCCAACACCACTCAGCTGAACGATTGGACCATTCAGATCTTCTCGCATTGCAGCTTTGCTCTCTTGTATCAGGACATCCACCCCCTCACCCTTTGGATGTCCTGATATCCCCTAATTGGGCAAATAAAAAAGACCCACCTTCCCCGAAAGATGAGTCTATGTGGGAATCAAAGGAGGACACCCATGTCAATGCTGAAGACTATCGACACCTTAATTATTGATGTTTTTATTATAAATTTCAATATATTTCTTTTGAACATCCATCTTCTTTTCTTGATATTCGATTATTGTTCCACCTTTGACTCTATATCCTCTTTGAACCATCCATTTGGATGATATGATATTTATTTCATCAAATGAGACCTCAATCAGCTTAAGAGCATCTCTTTTGAGCATACCTTGAGCAAGATATCTTTGAAGTTCCTCGGCATGTGTATGCTCTTTGTAATAATCGAAGTTAATTCCACCACTCTTGATGACCACTTCTTTCTTCCCATTTGGTTTTTCAAATTGTATCTTGTATCTTTTAGAAGCTGAGAATTGACTTCTCTCGGAAATTTCTTCCAATCCCCATCCACCGAGTTCATCTTTTTGATTGATAGTTGACCAAACTTTCTTTGTCTCTTCATTGTAAACACAAAAGATGCTATCGGTATCGAAGTAAATCACATTTTTCCACCCAAATTTCAATGCAGTGGATATGAGACACACTCTTCCCCAAGCAGGGATTGTTGCAAGTGGAATGTAGGTGTATTTTGCCGACAATTTGACTTCTTCATTTTCACTGACTTTAGAGTCAATGATTCCATATTCATTGATATAGTTTTCAAATGTTTCATTATGTGGTTTCTCGACAAACTTTCCATATGCTCCACTATTATTGAGAAGTTTATATCTTAATGTGTTGTAAGCATCACTTTCAGCTTTTGCTTTCTTTCGAGCATCATAGTTGTCCTTACAATATTGTCTCCATGGAAGCATCTTTGCTCGATAGCAATATCCATCAATATACTCAATCTCTAAGTTGACATAACATTGATACATTATTGGAATTTCAAAATCCCAAACATAAAGTTCTCTTCCTTCAATGAAATCTTGTCCGATAAGTTGAATGACTGAATGAATCTTCACATCATCATATGACACTCGAATATGGCAACAATTGATATGTTTGAACATCTTTGTTGGTTTACCTTTGAAATATTCACCTTCGCCATAAGGATGAGGTTTCAACCATACTTGCGATGGATACATTTGGTGAGCATCCACATGAAGAACCTTGCACTCAAGTTCTTTGAATTGATAGTTTCTTGTTGCATAGCAGATCCCACCACTTAATGCTTTTCTAACAAAGGTGGATTCTTCTTCACCGAGTTCAGGATATTCTTTTCTAAATGCTTGGTATGGTTTGACACTTCTTGGATATCCTCTTTTAAGTAATTTTAGCATCGAATAAGATGCCATTGACACTGCCTTAAAGAAGTCTTTGTCTCCAAGTTCTATCTCTTTTAATAAGACATCAATAATGATTCTTGTGTCTCGAAATACATATACTCTCTCATAACATTTAATTGTGTAATTATGAAGTCTATTGAGAGTATAATCAATCTCACCTTTTTGTGTTGGAAGCTGAAATGCCTTTGCTACTTCTGAAAGACCACCACCGAATATTTTGGCGAGGTCTCTTATAAGAATAAGACCATCTTTCTTCCCAAATTTCAATTGTACTTGCCAAACACTACTCACTGATTTTGTGCTTATAGAGTTATAACACATCTCATCATCTTTCCCAATATTCGCTTTGAAAGAAAGTCCACGAGAGAGGACATATGGAAGCAAAAATGACCACTCAAATGAGAGGTTATAAATATAAACACATATGTTTGTTGTTGGTCTCTTTTGACCTTTTGGTCTTTTGCGAGATGATAGTGATTGTAATCTATCAAGGAATTCATCCATTGTGTAAAAATAAGAAGAGTCTTCATAGACTTTGGACTCTTCATTTATGAATGCTCCTAACCACATGGAGGTCTCTTGTTTTTCTTTTGATTCCTCATCATTGTGGGATTCGATGTCCATAGCATATATGTCAAAATTTTTTCTTCCAATTCGATGTATCATTTGTCCTCCTTATAAATGATATTATGGAATTCTTAATATTTTCCTTACATCACGAGCAACATCTTTTGGATCTGCTCCATGATTGAGGTCATATAATCTATCATAAGATGGTTTGATGCTTTCTTCAAGAATCATCCAAGCATTGTCTCTTATATCTTGAGCAAGAGATAAAAGTTCATCACTTTGATATTTATAAGCTGCATCTTCGATATAATCCGAAAGTTGTCGGATGTTTTCGGAATATGCTTTTCCTGATGCATATCTTTCAGCTTCAGTTAATAATCGAATTGTCTCTTCTCGACCTCGATTCTCAAGTGACCATTTGACTTTCTTGCTTGATTTTAGACCGACAGGAGGGATTTCTCCTCTCTTATGAGGAAATGCTTTATTCCACTTTCTTTGGACTCTTTGGAGAAGTCTTTTGATTTCTCTATCTTCGATATAAGATTTTGCTCTTTTTCCTGTCCAAGTAATCTTAGAAAGTTGTGCAGCTCTTTTTGTGGACAATGTAGTTCCTGTCATAGCACGAGCATACATATTTCCTGTGCCACCTGTGAACCTTTGACCATCGATTGTTCTGATAAGAATTCCACCATCTTTTCTCACATAATATGTGACTGAATGTCCTTCTTGTCTTAGTTTATCTACTACTTGCCTTAAGTTCATAATTGCCTCCTATAAAAAGAATGGGACAGGCATCAGGATGGATGTGGTGACTAATCCACTTGCATGGAGGCACAATCTAATGTGGTCAATCCTCTCTATCATCATGCAATATACCATCGGATGTGAGATACCTGTCCGATTCTACTTTAATTATCTACGACTTCTTGTTGGTTTGGCAACAGGTTTCGCATTTTGAGGTGCAGCTTTTGGTGCTTCTACCTTTACTTCAGGATCTGGGTCAAATGGAAGTTCTTCTTCGTTTGGTTCTTCCACTTCATCTTCACTTTGTTTGAGGATGTCAATGAATTCGACACCACTTGCCATAAGTTCGATGTTTGAACCTCTTGAACCATCTTGTCTAATAAATTTCTTTTGGTAGATTCTACCTGTGACTGCGATTTTGTCACCTTTGGACAACCATTCGCCACAAATATCGGCAGTCTTGTCGAATGTTGTGACTTCGATGAAACCTGTGTCTTCAGTTCCATCGGGATTTTTGCCTTGATTGAATGCAAGAGCAAATTTTGTGATATTGTTTCCTGAATTTGTTTTGAAGAGTTGAGGTTCTCTTGTTAGTCTTCCGACTAATGCGATAACATTAAGCATTTTTCTTTTCCTCCTTTGCTATTTGTTCGCTTGCAGCTTTGATTTCGGCATTTTGAAATACTAACCATTGAGCATAAATGTCGGAAACAAGCATGCCTTTTGTGTAAGGTCTTTTCATTTTCTTAGAGATTGCCTTAGAGACCTTATCCATAGAATCGGCAATTTCTTTTGGCACACTGATTTGAAGCATTTTGTTGCCTTTCCTAATCATCCTCATCTTCCTCCAAATCGTATGGATAGTCGGATGCTTTAGGGATACAACGATATTGTCGGAATAGTGCCTTTTCCGATTTGGTTTCATAAGAGACTGCTTTGATGACAAGGAAGACCTTTTTCTCGCCTTCTTTAGTCTCAAAGACCTTTTCTTCATCCTTTTTGCCTTTTAATTGAGACAAGACATCTTCGAGTTTGTCTTTGGATTTGAAGATCTGAATCTTTGTTTGCTTGGTCTCTTTATTTTCCCAAGTGATAGTGACCATGTCTACTACCTCCTTTCTATCTAAATCTATTTCTCTTTTGACTTCGCATCTCTCCTCTTGTGGGAGCATATTTGTGCTTATGTCTATTAGATTTCTTTTTCTTGAATTTAATGAAGTTCTTATTCATAACTTGCATTTCCTCCTAATGTAGGCATCATCCCACGAATCATCGCAGTGAAGTTCCATATAGATCATATTTGCAGATTTGTTCATCATATAAATGAATCTAATTGCTTTTTCAGGACTATGGAATTTCTTGGACTCTCTTGTCCATCTTCCATTGCCTCTATAATAGGCGAATCCCACTTCAATCATTGATGAATCCATCCTTAAGAATGAAATATTCTGATTTGCTTATTTCATATGAAGCATGATGTTTTCCGATAGTTATTCCCAAATAAGGTTTGCGAAATTGAAACAATTTTGGTTCTAAATATTTTTTAAGGATTTCTAATGAATTAAGAGCAGTTTCAATGATGTCTAAATCCACTTTTAATTTTGGATTCAAAGAAAAATATGTATCAGCAAAATCAAACCAATGCCCCTCTTTTAATTCATTAAAAGCTTCTAATGGTGTCAGATCCACTTCCATCATATCTCCACCGATATCTCTCTTCCCATTGATATCTTGATAGACAATGTCATAATTAGGATGCATTGCTTTGAAAGCTGCTAAATAGATACCTCGCATTGTCTTTCTTGGATTTCTTGGGTCTACAAAGACTCCATAAGGAGCTGAATTCTTGATTTTAATCATATTGATAATGCTCCAAGATTTTGTTTGTATGATTTGTGCGTTCAATTAGATTC
>NZ_JAZNIB010000278.1:0-3991 GCF_045577275.1 Methanobrevibacter sp. | reverse complement strand
GGAGCTACAGTCAAATTAGTAATTTCAGTACCATTTGAGTATGTTATGACAATAGGAATTACTACATTATGACCATCATTCTTATTCACCTTAATGGTGTTATTAGCCTTTATAGTATTGTTAGCAAGAATTCTTACTGTAACCTGTGCCTCAGATGGATAACAGCTTTGGCTTCCATTGAAATGGATTGTAATAGGATATTCGCCAGGTTCTTTGGTAAAATTAACTAATGCTATACCGCCATCAACTTTAGTCACATTGTATACTTCATCACCATATAAAACAGTGATATTGTTCGCATTGAAATTATAGGTCCTGCCGGATCCTACCTTAATAACAAGAGGAATAGTGACGTTGCCTCCTACTCTTCCAGTTCCGTTGCTTGCGTCTATAATAGTTTCTGCTTTTTCAATTGTTAAAGCAACGGTAGTCTCGTTAGCGCTGTAGGTAGCATTTCCTAAGAATTTAATGTGAAGGGTATACTCTCCAAAGACAAAAGTGTTTTTAACAGTAATGCTTGATCCATTTACAGTAAAATTGTAAGTATTATTATAATCACTATCATTTGATACAACAAGATTTTCTTGTGTATAAGTTATTTCTTGACCTTCATTGTCCTTAACGCTTACAGGAACAGTGATATTGTCCCCAAACTTATAAGTTTTATCCTCTGATTCGACAGTTGTAGGAGTTGGATCTGTTACAGAATCTTCTCCAAGTTCATCAGAGTCTCCATCAGTTAAAATATTAGAATTAGATAAAATATTATCATTAGTGTCTCCAATTTCATCAACATCATCAACAACATCTGAAGCAGAAATATCAGATATTTGATTATCCATATCGCTGGCTGCTGATACAGCACTTAAACTTAACAATAAAAATATGGATATTAATGAAATCAAGAAGACATATGATTTCTTTAATTTCATAAATTTAAGTCCTCCTCATATAATTTCTAGTTTCCAATAAACTCTATATGAATTAACAAACATAGAATTTAGAATATATTAAAATTAGTGAAAATAAACATATTTACCCCTTATATTAAATATTTTAAAAATATTTCACTATTATAATATGTAATATATTTTTATAAAATACTAATATATATCATTTTTGCTTTAACTTTTCTAAATTTAAGTTTACCTAAATTATTTTTTATCCTATTTAAGGACAAATCCTGATTATTTTAATAAAAATAATCGCAATAGATACTATTATATTAAACAATGCTCAAAGTACTATATACTAAAGAAATTATTGATTTAATAAAAAATTAACAGAAAAAATTTTTTTTATTAGGTGATAAATTGAAAGAATTTAAACTCAAATCTCCATATAAGCCACTTGGTGACCAACCACAAGCCATTGAATCCTTAGTTAATGGAATAAATAAGGGATTGCATGAACAGACACTTTTAGGTGTTACTGGTTCAGGTAAGACATACACAATGGCAAACATTATTGAAAAGGTTCAAAAGCCAACTTTGATCATATCACACAATAAAACATTGGCTGCACAATTATACGAGGAATTCAAGGTATTTTTCCCTGACAATGCAGTAGAATATTTTGTCAGCTATTATGATTATTACCAACCTGAAGCTTATGTTCCAAGAACTGATACATTCATTGACAAGGAAGCTTCAATCAACGAAGAGATAGACATAATGAGACATTCCGCCACCCAATCTCTCCTATCTCGTGATGATGTCATTGTAGTAAGCAGTGTAAGCTGCATCTACGGTATCGGTTCACCTGAAGATTATGGTGAATTCGCATTCTCCATTGCAGTAGGTGATATTTACGAACGCAGCGACATACTTAGAAAACTTATCTTCATGCAATATGAAAGAAATGATGTTGCATTTGAAAGAGGTCAATTCAGGGTGAGGGGAGATGTCATTGAAATCAATCCGGTTCATGGAACACCTCCAATAAGAATTGAATTGTTTGGTGATGAGATTGATGCAATCAGTCTGATTGACCCTGTAACAGGCAAAAAGGAAGAGCCCTTGCAAAGATACATGATATTTCCAGCAAAGCACTTCGTTGTAGGTGCTGACAGAATGGACCAAGCATTAAAGGACATCAACGAAGAGCTTGAAAGCAGGCTTAGAGAGTTAAATATGAATGGCAAATATGTTGAAGCTCAAAGATTGGAACAAAGAACCCGTTTTGACATAGAAATGCTACAGGAAATGGGATATTGCCCTGGAATTGAGAACTACTCCATGCATTTGTCTGGAAGAAATTGGGGAGATATGCCTTATTCATTGCTTAAATATTTCCCAGATGACTATTTGACAATCATTGATGAGTCACATGTAACAGTCCCTCAGATTAGGGGAATGTACAATGGAGACAGGTCAAGAAAGGAAACTCTTGTAGAATATGGATTCAGATTGCCTTCCGCTAAGGAAAACAGACCACTGAGATTTGATGAGTTTGAAGCAATTCAAAATCAGGTCCTTTATGTTTCAGCTACTCCCGGACCTTATGAAATGTCAAGAAGCCAGAATGTTGTAGAACAGATCATAAGGCCAACTGGACTTGTAGACCCTAAAATTATAATCAGACCTGTCCAAGGGCAAGTTGAAGATCTTCTTGCTGAAGTCAGAAAGAAAGTGGCAAAAGACCAAAGGATACTTGTTACAACACTTACCAAAAGGATGGCTGAAGACCTAACAGATTATTATGCTAAAATTGGAATCAAGGTAAGATATCTCCACTCAGAGATTGATACATTGGAAAGAGTGGAAATCATTGACGATTTAAGGCGTGGAGAGTTTGATGTTCTTGTAGGAGTAAACCTATTGAGAGAAGGGCTTGACCTACCTGAAGTAGGACTTGTAGCTATTTTAGATGCCGATAAAGAAGGATTCCTACGTAGTGAAACCTCTCTTATTCAGACAATAGGAAGAGCTGCAAGGAATGTGGACGGAGAGGTTCTCATGTATGTTGATGACATGACCGATTCTGTAAGAAATGCTGTAGACATTACTAACAAGAGAAGAAAGCTTCAAATGGCATACAACGAGAAATACAACATCACACCGCAATCAACTTACAGAACCCTTAAAGACAAGAAGATGTCCACTAAAAGGACTCCATCCAGAGATGACCTCAAAGGCATGCCTAAGGATGAGCTTAAGTTATTGATCAAAGACTTGGAAGCAGAAATGAAAGAAGCCGCCAACGATTTGGACTTTGAAAGGGCTGCTGTCTTAAGAGATCAAATAGTTGCTTTAAAAAGCATTAACAAAAAATATTGAACATTGTATTATTTAGTAAAAATTTGATAAAAATTAGATAAAAATTAGATAATTATGTTTGATATTTAAAAATAGAATACGAATAATTAAAAAATTAATAAAAAAAGAGTTGTAGGATTAATCCTACGACTTATATATTTTCTTCTTTTTCTAAAGCCTCAACTACTGTATGTCTGAATACAAGAACTGCATCATCATCAGGGTCGAGTTCCAATGCATTATCTAAGCATTTTAATGCATCTGCGTTGTGATTCAATTGACTTAAAACCATTCCTTTATATTTCCAATAAACAGGATTATGAGGGTCAGCATTCACTGCCTTATCAAAACAGGAATTTGCCTCATTAAAACGATTAATGGCAAATAAAGTCATTCCTTTTAAAAACCAAGTCTGTTCATTTTCAAAGTCAAGCTCCAATGACCTATCAAAGCATTCGATAGATTCATCTGTTTTATTCAATAAACCAAGAGTACTTGCTTTCATATTCCAAGCTTCAGGACGTCTTTTATCGGCTTTTAATGCAGCTTGATATACATCCAATGCCTCTTCATACTTGTTTTCTTTTCTTAATTGATTTCCTTTCTCCATCAATTCATCGAAATCCATAGAATCACCTGGATAAGAATTATAAATAAATGATTATTACATAACATTAGTTGTTTTTTATTTTGTTAACACGTGTTAATAAAATTTATGATAACGGCGTAATATT
>NZ_JAZNIB010000277.1:0-1592 GCF_045577275.1 Methanobrevibacter sp. | reverse complement strand
ATTCATAATATATTTTTATTAACTGATATTATATAATATTTACTAATAAACAATAGTTTTCGATAAAAAAAGTAAAAAAAATTAACAATCAAAAAATTAATTTGAAAAATAAAAATAAAAATAAAAAAAGTTAGCATTCACAAACATCAATATTGGAAACATAATTCTTTTCATTGGAAAAGACCTTTTCTTTGAATTCTTCCAATACATCTTCATTTTTGTAATTTAATACGCGAACAGTGCTTGGATAATTACTGATGTATTCTGAAATCATATCTGCATTGATTCTTGTTTCCAAAATGCTCAATACCCTATTTTTAAAATGACTGCTGAAACCATAGAAAATGGAATCTTCGATTTCAGATATTGATTCGAAAGGTTTTATTTCGCGTTGATTGATCAACTCATTTGCTAATTTTTCATTGAAGAAATTTAATTTGACCAAATCATCATAAGATAGATTGTTTGCAGAATCAATGATGCTTTCTTCATCTCTTAAATCATGCAATGGTGCCCTATCTGCATTGATTTCTCTTTCCAAAATCCTAATTGTCTCACTTGGCAACATTGTTTTAACTGATTCTAAATTATTCTCAGAACATGCCTTACGAATCAATGTTCCGCTAACACCTTCAATACGTGGAACAAAAATAAATTTATCCTTAAAATCAAAGCCTATTTTCTTGAGTGATTTTGAGAATGACACAATAACATAATTGTCTTCTTCCAGCTTTCCATTATATATTACTTCTTTTGTGTCCATATCAACGATTTTATAAGGCTTTGGAGCAACACCATGACCTAAAGAAATTCTTTCCAAGATTTTTTCATATCCGTCAAAAGGCCTGTATCCTCTAGGAATAAAATCAGTGTTCAATGCCTGAAACATCTTGGTCAAGCATAAGGAATATTGGCCAGATCCCATAATTCCCATAGGAGGACCTTCAACAACAATATCTGCCCCTACAGCAATAGCTATCTCTGCCCTTGTCTTTCTATGCATAATATAAGGCAATCCTCTACCGCTTCTCTCAAACAATCCTGGAACAACCGCTACAAACAATCCATCAGGAATGGTAGCCTTTGCAGTCTTCATGCAATGAAAATGACCATTATGAAGTGGAGAATACTCTGTAAAATCTGCAATCAAAGGTCTTGATTCAACTGATCTGTCAGATATATCAGAGCTAAAATCCTGATTCTTTAATTTTTGTGCATTTTCAAAATCTTTGAAGAATGTTTTACGGTCATTCTTTTGAATTTGTCTAATAAAATCAATTGAAGGCATAATATATAATATAATATTTAAAATTTATAAAACTATTCAAAATAAACTATTCAATATAACTATTCAATATAACTATTCAAAATCTTCGCCTATATTGTCCTCAATCCATAGATTAACCGCTTCTTCCATAGCCTTGCTATACCATCTCGGTTCAAACTTGAATTTTTGGGAGGCCATCTTCCTAAACTTATAATCCAGATTCTTATTTATTACAATAGTAACCCTTTTTTCATCACTTTCCTTAGATACCATATAATCACAACTTAAGAACTTATAAAAATTTACTATATAAAACTATTTATAA
>NZ_JAZNIB010000276.1:0-1912 GCF_045577275.1 Methanobrevibacter sp. | reverse complement strand
TGTGCAAAGTCTGGTGAAGGTATTATTGAGCTTATTGCCATGTTATTAGGTTTGGCTCAAGAATATTTGACTGAACAATTGGAAATCCACGAAGACGCTCCTGCTAAAGGAACTGTCCTTGAAGTCAAGGAGGAAACCGGTCTTGGTGTAACTGTAGACAGTATCATCTATGATGGTGTTCTCCGTGATGGTGATGAAATAGCTTTAATGGATGCAAACAATGTTGTAAAAACCAAAATCAGGTCTATCTTAAGGCCTCTCCCTCTTGAAGAGATGAGAGATTCCAAAAAGAAATTCAAAAAGGTCGATGAGGTTGTTGCGGCAGCAGGTATCAAGATAGCTGCTCCAAATCTTGATGATGTTGTTTCTGGTTCTCCACTTAGAGTCTTAAGTGATGATGAGGATGTTGAAGCAGAATTATTAAAAGAGTTGGAAGACATTACTGTTGACACTGACGATGAAGGATTATTTGTTAAGGCAGATACATTAGGTTCTCTTGAAGCTGTTGTTCATTTGCTTAAGGAAATGGATATTCCAATCAGATCTGCAGAAATCGGAGATGTAAACAAAAGGGATGTTATTGATGCATCCATTGCCAAAGAAGAAAATATCGAACATGGTGTAATTATTGCATTCAATGTGAAGGTACATCCTAAGGCTGAAGTCGATTTAAATAATTCAGGAGTTAAACTCTTTAAAGGTGATGTAATCTATCAGATTACCGAAGATTATGAAGCTTGGGTTCTTGAGAGAAAAGAGGCTCAGAAAAAGCAATGGCTTGAAGCAATTATCAAACCTGCTAAATTCATGATTCTTCCAAAATTGATATTTAGGCAAAGCAAACCTGCAATCTGCGGTATTGAAGTAGAGGCAGGAACTGTTAAACAGGGCTATGCCTTAATGAATGCAAATGGGGACTATGTAGGTACCATTGCAAGTATGGAAGATAAGGGTGAAACATTACCTGCAATTTCAAGAGGTCAAAGGGTTGCTATGGCAATCGATGATGCTGTGGCAGGTAAAGACTTTGAGGAAGGGGATACATTGTATGTAGACATTCCTGAAAAGCATTATAAGATCTTGGAAAGAGAGTTTAAGGACAAGTTGAACGAAGATGAATTCATGGCCCTTGACGAAATCTTGGAAATCAAACGTAAGAAAGATAGAGATTGGGGTAAATTCGGTCTTTTCGAATATTAATATCAATTCAATTATAATATTAAATAATCAAATAATCAATCAAACAATTAACTAAAATTAATTTCATAATTAATTTCACATATATTTAAGATTATAGAATAAATACTAGAGATTAAGGGAGATTAAATTCCTAAAAATAAAAGGAGGAATTTTATTGGCATTTAAAATTGTTGTATCTGATAAAGAATTAAGTTATCAATTAGAAGTTGATGATGCAAAACAATTAAACGGTTTAAAAATCGGAGAAGAATTCGATGGTCAAATCGTTGGTTTAGATGGCTACACTTTAAAAATCACTGGTGGTAGTGACAAAAACGGTTTCGCTATGAAAAAAGACGTTGATGGTCCTAGAAGAATCAAAAGTCTTTTAACCGGTGGAGTAGGCTACAAACCTAAAGCTGATGGTGTTAAAAGAAGAAAAACTGTCAGAGGAAACACTATCTCTGAAGATATTGTTCAAATCAACACTATTGTTGCTAAAGCAGGCAGCAAATCCATATCTGATATCTTAAATCCTGAAGAAGAAGGAGAAGCAGAAGAATAATCAGATAGCTGATGATAAATGAAATTTATAATGAACCTTTTCATTATTATTTTTCATTCATTTTGAAAATATAATGAACCTTTTCATTATCATTTTTGTTTTTCATTCTATTGAAATTCATTATTTATTATAAAATTTCAAATTAAATTTTTAAATAATATTTCAAAT
>NZ_JAZNIB010000275.1:0-3119 GCF_045577275.1 Methanobrevibacter sp. | reverse complement strand
AAAATCATGAAAAATTTTAAAAAAAATTAGAAAATTGAAAAGATGAAATTAAGAAAAATCAAAAATAATAAAATAGTAAAAATAGTAAAATTGAAAAATTGTAAAATTGTAAAATTAGAAAATAAAAAAATAAAAAGAAGAAAAATTATTTTGTATTGTTTTGAACCATGATCAGCTTACCCGTGGATGGATCCTTATACACCTTACCCATCTCGGTATAACCTTGACCGGTTTGATTGCTTGTATCTGGAGTTTCATTCAGTATTTGACCTTCCTGAACCTCAGTCACTTCCTGGTTCATCGCTTCCATGACCTGCTCCTTCTGTTCTGGAGTCAAGTTCTCATTGAAGAGAACGCTTTGCATGTTCCATGCAAGCACCAGGAATACAAGCAAACCTACAGCTATAACCAACATTGCATCCACAAGGTTTGCGGTTCCTGCCATAGGGTCTTCTTCCTCACTTTCAAAACGTCTATTGCATCTTCGACGTGCCATAATAATCACCAAAATGAACAATGAATTTTTGCTTTTCAAATCCTATGAATTCATATCTATTGTAAAATTTTTTCATTATATTGTATACAATATATTTGCTTGTTTTTAAAAATCAAAAGATTAAAACAAATATTTTAAAAAAAATATTTTTTTAAAATCATAAGCAAATTTTTATGAATTTTCATGTATACTGTATATTTTTCAAATCACTTCCAGTGACTATTTCAACCTTTCATCCCTTCTGTCAATATTGTCCAAAATTGCATCCATCAATGCATCAAGGTTTGCCAAATATTCACCAAACCATCTACGTCTTAACTTAGATGCAAGGTATGTGGCAGCACCTGATCCAATACCTAAAATTGTGGTGTTGAATGCAACGGTAATCGCACTTGCAAGGGTTGTGACATCACCTGTTCCTAAAGCTGCAAGACCTGGACCCATAGGAATCAATGTTCCCATCAACCCAAGTGTAGGGCCAACTTTAGTAATGATGTCTGTCTTTTGAAGATTTTGGGTAATCTTATCCTCTTCATTATCAATCAATCTACGAGCTAAAGTCTGTCTGGATTTTTTGCTGAGATGTTCTGACTCAGCCAATTCAAACAAAACTGTCTTTTGAGACTTTTGAATATCTGCATTATTTACAATATTTTTAATATCCTCTGAAGACTCTGCATCATAAATGTCGTAAATCATTTCTTTGATTAATTTAACAGGTACTTTCTTACGGGAAAGGTATTCTGACAATAGCTTTCCTAAAGTATATACAGCGAACAGTAGAATTAATAATAAAAGAATGATTACAGGTATCTGTAAACCTTGAGAAATTGCAGACAATGAAGTATTGAGGAATTCACTTGTCCAGTTCATGCCAGAAGAAAAGGACAATCCACCTCCAGATTGGTATATAGCTTCATTTGCAAAAATCATAACATTTTCAATAGCCATTGAATCACCATATAAAATAAAATGATTATAAAATTATTTTAAATTAATTTTAATCCTTTAAAAATCACAAGGATCATAAAATTTTTTTTAATATTAATTTTCCAATCCTTTAAAAATCACAACAAAAAATTAAAGAATTGAAAAAATTAATAAAAAAATAATTAATCAATTTGAAATAATCAAATTGATTAAAGATTAATAACTTATTTGATTACAACCTTTCCAGTTTTTGTAACTGCTAAATATTGACTGTCACCTGCAAACTTGACTGTAACCTTATAGGTTTTCTTTTTGGATAATTTGACCTTAACAGTAACGACACCTTTCTTATTTGTTTTTGCAGTGTATGTCTTACCATTTACTGTGAATTTGACCTTTTTGGATTTCAATACTTTACCAGTTGAATCCTTAAGTGTAGCAGTTAATTTCTTGGTTTTAGCTGCTTTCTTATAAGTCTTTTTAGGTACAGCCAATTTGGTTTTGGTCTTGGTAACCTTGACCTTAATTGTTTTGCTGCTTGCAGCATAGGTAGAGTCTCCTGCAAATTTGATGGCAACAGAGAATGTTTTAACTTTATTTAAAGTTAATTTAATTGTAGCTACACCTTTTGCATTGGTTTTAGCACTATATGTTTTGCCATTTACTGTTGCAGTGATTTTCTTGTTTGCAAGGGTCTTCTTATTTCCATCCTTCAAGGTCACTGTAATTTTCTTTGCAGTGTTTGTAACTGTATAAGTCTTGCCGGATGAAGTCAAGCTTGTGGATTGTTTTGTCAATGTAAGTTTTCCTGTACTAGATTTAGCCTGATAATCACCATCACCAGCAAAGCTTGCAGATATAGTATATGTGCCTCCAGCAGTTAAAGTAATTTTAACACTTGCAACACCATTAGCATTGGTTGTAGCAGTGTAATTTTTACCATTAACAGTGAATTTAATGGTTTTTCCTGCAAGAGCATTACCATTTTCATCCTTAAGGGTTGCTGATATGGTTTTTGTTGCAGCAGTAGTCTTATAGGAAACATTGCTGACAGACAAGCTAGTATTGAACTTACGAACAGTCAGGATTCCATTAGCTGAAGATGCCATATAATCATCATTTCCATCAAATTTCATCAATATATTATAAGTGCCTGCAGATTTGATGTTAAGCTCTAAAGTAGCGAGCCCATTCGCATCAGTAGTGCAGTTAGTTACTGTATTGTTGAAAGTGAAGCGGATAGGCATATTAGCTAACACATTTCCTTTTCTATCTTTTAAGAATGCCTTAAACAATATTGTTCCTTCTTTAGCTTCCTTAATTGTAACAGTAATATTTTCAAAATGGAATTTAGTGCCTAAAATGCTGTGGAATATATTATTCTCAATTGTATTATTTGCACTGGCATTATAATTGACAATATTCGGACTTGGTCTTCCAGATACTATTTCAAAAATATTATATTCAATATCAGAGTTGATTGCCTTGTTACCTAATAAAAGACCTACAGTAATGTAAGAACCATTAATGGTAATATTATTATAGGTAAATGTGTTATTTACAGATCCAATAGCTGTACTGTTCACAGGCGCCCCTATAATACCAATACCATACATAATAGGATCATTTGAAGATAAAACAATTGAATTGTTTGAAATAGTATTGTTAAATCCACCATAATGCACGAATACTC
>NZ_JAZNIB010000274.1:0-2713 GCF_045577275.1 Methanobrevibacter sp. | reverse complement strand
ATTAAAATAAATAAAAAATTTATAGAATAAAACTAAAAAGTTTATTCTATTTATTAAAACTTCTTTTTTAATCAAATAAATTACAACTTATCCCTATCAATAACTAGAATGGTATAAGCGCATAATTTTTTGGAGTATTATATGACTTTGTATTCCAATTATTAATAGTTCCTAGTTTGTTTCTGCGGCTTGTTGCATCGGCTGTGTACCAAGTTTGTGATATAGGATCGTAAACTTGAGCCCATACATGTCCTGTATTTAATCCACTAGCGAACTTACAGTTTTTAGCATGAGAATATCTTGCGTAAATACCTACAGATCTACACATAGCTACAATTAAATTAGCCTTGTCACAACAATTACCTGACCTTGAACTAAAGGTTTTAGCTGCTCCTTTTTTGGAATTTGTATAGAAGCTGTATCTTATATCATCCCTTACAAATTCAAAGATAGCATTTGCTTTAGCTTTAGGACTTGATAAACCAGCAGTCAATTCTTTTGCTTTCTTCTTGAGTGCATCACTAAGAGCTGATTTACCTCCGGTCTTCAAGTATTTTGCAAAGGTTTCAGAGTCAAATATTTGTCTGTAATTTAAGATTTTTCCACTTTGACTAATGGATATTGAATATCCTCCTTTAACATAGCTAGTTTTAACTGTAACTGAAGAAGGTAACTTCTTATTGTTACTATAGGAATTCAATACAGCGGTTAAACCATAAATATAGAGATTTGCTTCCATTTTACCCAAGCTGGTAACTTGACTTGAAGGTAAGCAATCCTTAGAATCGACATATTTAGTAATGTTTGTCGCTAATTTAAGATAATCGCTTTTAGATAATTTACCATTAATTTTCGCCCCAGAAGAACCATAATTATTTGATAAGAATTTTATCTTAACATCTGCTTTTGAACCTTTATTAATATGGGTTATAGCTCCTGCCATAAGATATGCGAATTCATCCATTGTGTATTTTTTACTATCAATAGTGACACTGTAAGATTTATTTAATATATTTATGTATTCTACACGGACTTTCAAGTCTTTAGCTGCAGTAACAATTTTAGATATACTAATTGCAGGGTCAACTACCTTAAGAGTTTTGCTAACGCTAGATGAATTGTAATTCTTACTTCCAGCATATTTTATTTTGATAGGATAAGATCCTTTCTTAAGGCCTACAGCCAAACTAACCTGTCCTTTTGAATTGGTTGTTTTAGTATAGGTCTTGTTGTTTATATTGATAACAACTGTCTTATCTGATAAAACCTTTCCTGCGGAATTTTTTAAAGTGACTATATACTTAAATCCTTGGCCAACACTTGCTGGTGCAACGATTTTGGTACCTCCCTTAACGGCAGTTACATTAGTGCTTGCAGAAGATTTGATAAAAACATCATCCCCAGCAAAACTAATTTTGAATTTCAATTTTCCAAGATCTCGTATCGGAATGAGGACTTGGCCTTTTGAATTAGTCTTTTTGGTATATGATTTGTCCTTATTAGTTATCTTTACAACGACTTTTCTGTTTTTAACAGCTGCATTGTTCACTTTTTTCTTTAATGTAATTACATAATCACTGCCATATTGAACAAGAGTTGAATATGATAGTTTTGTTCCACATTTTTGAGGGTATACAGTTGTTTTCTTGGAAGATTTATAAAAATTACCGTTTCCTGCATAACCGATAAGAACTGAAAACTTTTTATGAGCATTTATGTTAAGTTTTGCTTGACCATTTTCATCGGTCTTCTTTTTGTAAACTTTATTTCTCCAACTGGAGACCTTAAAGGTTACTGTTTTATTAGCTAAAAGAGCACCACTATCCTTGTTTTTTAAAGTAACAATTAAGGATGTTGTTCTAGGAACCTTATTGGTTTTAACAGTTAAGCTTGTGCTGCTTTTTAAAACCTTAAAGGTGGAACTCTTTTTGGAACTTGCATAAGAGCTATCCCCTGCAAAAGAGACTAACAGCTTATAAGTTCCTGCAGGATTGTAAGTAAACTGTGCCCGACCGTTTTTATCAGTGGTTCTGGTATAAACCTTATTCTTGCTGGTTACATTGAATAAGATCTTTTTACCGCTTAACGCTTTACCCTTCTTATCTTTTAATGTAACATATATCGGATTTCCAGAGTGTACAGTGGTGTTGGATACTTTCATAGTAGTGTTGGTCTTAGCAGTTGAACTGCCTGAACTACCATTGCCTTTTAAGTCATCAAAAGTCATTTCATGACTGTTATCCTCACTTTCTAAACTTGAACTGGAAACTTTTTCATTAGATAATTGGTTAGTGTCAGTACTACCAACTGACTCGTCAGACATTGAATCAATTGAACCGCCAACAAAATCATTGTTATCTGGATCGTTTGACATATCCAAGACATCACTAGCAGATACACCGCTTATCGCTAAAAACAATAAGCAGAATATTGCCAAAAGCAATGTTCTCTTCTCTAACGAAATTTTTTCACCTCAATACACTAAAAAAATACAAATTTAAAAGTTTTAAAATACTCTTATAGTTAAATATCTTCAAGTATTATTGAAATTAAATTTTTTTAAAGAGCTAATGCAATAAAAAAAAGATAATTCAACAAGTTTTAGATAATATTTTTTTAATGTTATGTATAATTAACTGTTTAATAGCATATAAATCTTTCCCATAAAAATTCTAAAAAATAAGGACAAATCATTGTTAAAATTAAATATATC
>NZ_JAZNIB010000273.1:0-15717 GCF_045577275.1 Methanobrevibacter sp. | reverse complement strand
GCTTTATCTTCTTTTTGAAACTCATTTTTACTCCTCAGTTCAATTCCCTTAATTAATATCTTATAATTTTCCAAAGACTTCCTCAACAATTCTTTCTGATGCATCACCATGTCCTTGATCACAATATGTATTGTAGAACTCTTCATATGACTTAGAATATTCCTCTTCAACCTTATCTATATCATTCAGGCAATCAATCAATTCATCATTGTCAATCACTTTAGGTCCTGGCAGGTTTTCAAGAATCTCCTCATAAACTCCTCTGGAGCTGATGTAATCCTCTAAATCAGGCATAAAGAATAAAATTGGCCTTTTGCTGTGTGCATAATCGAAGAATACAGATGAATAATCGGTTATCAAAATGTCAGAGAGTATGAACAATTCATGAATGTCATCATGATTGGAAAGGTCAATCACGAAATCCTTCATCTCATCATCAATCTTCAATTCCTTTGAAACCACATAATGGGTTTTTATGATTAAAAAATACTTATCTTTTAATTGATTGTAGAGTTTATTTAAATCCAATTCTAAGTCAAAGATACGATTTCCTTCTTCATCAAACTTATTATCTCTAAAGGTTGGTGCATAAAGTATAATTTTTTTATCAGTATCTATATCAAACTTATTCTTTAGTTCATTTATCTTCATTTCATTGTCTTGATAGAAGATGTCGTTTGCAGGATAACCCATTTCCAAGACCTTGTTTTTATAGTTAAAGGCCCTTTTAAAGGTTTCTGTAGAGAAACGGTTTGCTGATATCAGATAGTTCCAGGTTTTTACCTCATTGTTGAAATGGTTCCAGCTCACTCCTGGATTTTCAACGTCAATATCAGATCCCAATCTTTTAAGTGGGGTTCCGTGCCATGTCTGCAGATGGACCACCTTTTTCCTTTTGTCAATTATGTTCAGGAATGTTGCATTGTTTATCTTGTATTTGGCAGAGGCCAGATATTTGTAATAGTCCTCCTCTTCATCATTTACGATGATTGGATTTCCTGGTATTATATCTTGCGCCTCATTTGAATCCAGATTTTCATCTTTGAATGACCAAACGAATTTAAATTTGCTGTCATATCCCAATTCAAGCATTTTTTCATACAGGTATTTTGGATTGTTGTTGTACTTTCCATGGAAGCTTTCAAAGAATACCAAATCGTCATCAATGTCTAGATTCTCTTTAAAGTATTGGTACCTATCAAGATTCTTGGCTTTCATAATCTGTTTTTCATATCTTTCTTCAGAGAGTATCTGGAATTTCAAGTTGCGGCTTTTTGTGGAATACAATAGGAGACATATGCCCTTATCCTCAGCAAGAAAATCATTGATTTTCAATGATTGGAGATTATAGTCAGCTTCTTTTTCAAATCTTGCTATTTTGTTGGTGCGAAGATTGTCACGGTCAATTTCTTCATCGTTCTTCTTCAATATCGCAGTCAAGGTCCATGCACTGTTTATTTCCATTCCCTTTAATTTTTCAGCCATTTCATCTGAATCGAAATCAAAGGAGAAGTCATAGTATTCTCCATTTTCTTTCCATTCACACGGAATATGGAGTTCACCGCCCTTATTTGATTCTGCAAACATTTCCATTTCATCAAATTCGCAGTCATCCAAGACTTTTATCTTTCCACTCAATCTTAAGTGGTGGGCTGTTTCTTCAACTGATTCGAGATAGGTTTTCATCACTCCATCCCTTTTGATGAATGAAATTTTCTTATTGACTGTTGGGTAGGATTCCAATATGCATCTGTTTTTATTGTCCAAAAGAGATTTGTCTTCATGTTGCTTTATGAATTTAGGCCTAATCTGTATGGTCTTTTTCCCAAGCTTGAACTTTAGGAAAGGATCGATGACTCCAGATTTCAATTTGCTTACATCGTCTCCACTTAATTTGACTGATTTGGATATTTCCTTGCTTATTTCCTTTTTGCTTGCCCTATGCTTCAACACAAGATATTTTTTCAAAAATGGAATGCTTTTGGAATTTCCATTTTTTATCAAATTGAAAATCAGTGAGTTTTCACTTTCTTCAAGTTCCATGTCATACATCTTGTCAAGCTCTTCAGCACTAATGTATGATTTAAAAATCTTTTCTAACATCCTACACCTCTCAATAAAAAAATCAATGAATAATTAAAAATAATATTGGATTGTTTTTTGGTTTTATGTTGTTTCTTGTTTATTTGGTTTTGATTCTAATGTCCTTTTTGGTTTTATATACTTCAATATCCTTTCCGTCACCCTTCAATGAAATCTTTTTGAATTTCTTGACAAAGGCAGGATTCAATTTTTTCCTATCCCTCATCATTCCCTTGTCGTTAAAGCTTACCATATAGAAACTGTAAGTTGATCCCTTATCCAGGAAGAATTTCCATTTGAGTTCAAATGCAGTCTTTTCTTCATTCAATTTCATGTATGTCCTTTCACTTGTGAATTCATTAACAAGATATATTTTTGGAATTCTCAACAGTTCCTTTCCTTTTGGAACCAACAATCTAAGCATTTCTCCATCACAATCAATTTCAAATTCATTGTTTAGCTTTTCAGCAGTGACTACAAGATTGTTTGTTGTGGTGTAGACAAGCTTAATATTTTTATTTCCATTGTCTATTTTCTCAATTGTGCCTTTTTTAACTCTAAAGTCATTTGCAACCCTATCTTCATGCTTTGACTTGATGAATACATCATAGAGTTCATACATGGCTAAATCCTCTATAGGAACCTCTGCCTTGTATAGATTTTCCCCATCTTCAATCTTTTCAAATCCATAGTAAAGGATATTGTCTTCAAAGACCTCGTAAGGGCTGGTTTTACCTTTTAAAACGATATATCCTTCTTCCAATGGGAAATATTTTGGAATTTGAATATTGTTGAATATTATCTTTTCATCAGTTGATATGATTTCTCCGATATTGACGAATTGGCTTTTGAGGAAATGCAATTCGAAGAGTTCATCAGGGATATTCACGCTTTCATCCCTGAACAATGGAAGCTTCCAATAGGTCTTTCCATTTTCATTTACAACTTTATTCTCTTCACTTAGCTTCAATTCCAAGAGTCTTTTCAATTCATCTCTCTTCTGGTTCTTTATCAAATAAAGGTAAATGCTGTCAATATCCTCTGAATTGTTTTCGTATATGTTTTCCACATTTTTGCTTGCCCTTTCAAAGAAATTGTTTACCCTATTGAAGATAATGTCTTCAAACTCCTTATCATTCAGCATTCCGTATATTGGCAGAAGTATCCTTCTTAATATGATTTTGATGTAGTCAGGATAATGGTCTATGATATCCTCCAGATTCATATCATAGGAATCCAATCTGTTGATGTAATTCTCTATCTTTTCCCTTTTCATGCTTAAGGAAGTTTCGTGTCTTCTCCATAGGTAAACGCAATCAGGAATTATTGAAATTTTCTTTGCATGTATGTATGCGGTGTGAGAGAATAGCCTGTCAGCATAAATCATCCCAATAGGTAATCTGATATTGTGTTTCATCAGCATTTCCCTTCTCATGATCTTATTCCAGTAAAATGCGTCATGGAACAAAAGAGGGAATTCGTTTATGTCGTTTATGACCTTTTCCTCTTCCCATCCTGTCTTGTCATTGTAGTTCATTTCCTGCTGAACGTTTCCAACTATGAAATTGGCCTTGCCGACTGAAATGTCTGCATCATTTTCCTTTGCCTTGGTGTAGAGCTTTTCATATGCATCTAAAGGAATTATGTCATCATTGTCTACAAGAATAACATACTCACCCTTTGCAAGTTCGATTCCCAGATTTGCATTTGTAGCCAATCCTTCATTGATTTCCTTATCGATTACCCTTACATTGTCGTAATCCCTTTCGAATTCCCTGCAGACACTTAAGCTGTCATCGGTACTTACATCGTTGATCAGCAAAATCTCCAATCCATCCAATGTCTGATTCACTAAAGACTCTAAACATTTTCTTAAGTATGGCAGGCCATTATAAACAAGTACAACTGCAGTAAGCTTATATTCAAAATTCTCTTCACTCATTTTCCCATCCTCTGCAGTTGGCTTATCATATTCGTCACTCATTTTCCCACATCCTTAAAGATAATGTCTATTACATCTTTAGCGCTGTTTCCATGGCCTAAATTACAATATTCATCATAAAATGCTTCATATTTGCCTTTGTATTCTTCACTTGCATCGTCAATGTTCCTTATTGCATCAATCAATTCCTGGCTGTCATATATTTCAG
This sequence comes from Methanobrevibacter sp., assembly GCF_045577275.1. Lineage (GTDB taxonomy): Archaea > Methanobacteriota > Methanobacteria > Methanobacteriales > Methanobacteriaceae > Methanobrevibacter. The sequence continues at coordinate 11,485 of NZ_JAZNIB010000273.1, read as the reverse complement.
GGCCTGGAAGATTTTCCTCAACTTGGGAGTATAATCCTCTAAATCCTAAATATTTCTCCTTATCAGGAACAAAGAAGAGTATAGGCTTTTTGCTATGGGCATAATCGAAGAATGCACTGGAATAATCAGTAATGAGAGCATCGCTGATTAAATATAAATCTGTGATTTCATCATAATCGGATAGATCCATCACAAATTCTCTCATTCCATCTTCAATCTCCAAATCCTTTAAAAGAAGAGGATGCAATCTTGCAATAAGAACATACTCGTCGGATAGATTTTCATGCAATGCCTTCAAATCTAACAGCAATTTGTAATTTCTTTCCTTTTCATCTTTTAGTTCAACATCTCTAAAGCTTGGAGCATAAAGGATGATTTTTTTATCTTTTGGAATATTAAGGTCCTTTTTGATTTCTTCTATCTTTTTGGCATTGTTCTGATAGAAAATATCGTTTGCAGGATAACCTTTGTTGATTATTTTCCCATCATAGTCGAATGCACTTTTAAAAACTTCCTTAGAGAAATCATTGGCTGTCAACAGGTAATTCAATTTTCCAGGGCCTATGTTTATTCTATCCTTTCTGATTTTTTTGCTGTTGGTTTTTACATCAGTTCCCATGCATTTATAAGGTGTTCCATATGTGGATTGAAGATGAACTATGTATTCATCATCCTTCAAGTTTGGGAAATTGATGTTTGTTATCCAGTACTCGCAGTCCTTCAATAGCTTCTTGAAGTTTCTAGAGTCTCTATCTGTGATGATTGGATTTCCAGGAATGTCCAAGTCGCCACTATAAGACCAAATGAAATCAAAATATTTGTCATATCCCAATTCCAATAGCTTTTCATATATGTATCTGGATTGGCCAGCATAGAATTTTCCATCGAAGCTTTCAAAGAAAACCAATTTTTTGTTTTCCAAGGTGGAAAAATGTTCCAAGAGTCTTTTCTCGTTTTTCATCATTCTATTGATGTCTCTTTTGTTTAGGATTTCAAAGATTAGATTGGAGTCTGAAGCTATGCAAAGCATAGAGCAATATTCATTCTCATCCAGACCCTTTGCTTCCTCTTCAGGAATGGTTTCTTCTGATGCCTTGAAGTTTTCTATGTAATCTAAATATTTATCATCGATTCCATTGATTGTTATGTTTTTAGCCTTTATTCTGGCATTGTCTATGACGATGTCATCCTTCTTCAATCGAATGCGAGGGTAATGTCTGTTTCCAATATCCTCTTCTTCAATTTCAAAGTCGATGTTTGCATCAAATTTGATTGTTTTTCCATCCTTTTCCCAATTGCATGGAATGTATCTCCACTGACTAGTCAATGCAACCAATATTTCAACGGAATTGAAATCAATATCATATGCTTCAATTTCACCCTTGAGCAATATTTGATTGTTTTCCTTTTTAAATTCAGTTGCCGTTGCTACAAATTCAGCAGGCTTATATATGAAAGAAAGATTAAAGTATTTGCTTTGAAGAGATTCCAATATACGATGATTCTTTTTATCAAATATCATTTTGTTGCTGTTTTGAAATACGAATTTAATCCTTTGAATGAATATCTTGTTCATCACCAATACCTTTACAAAGACATTGAATCTTCCGTATTCATCAAGTTCATTCAATTCATCAAGACTAATCACAGCTTTTGAAGATTTTATTTCCTTTGAAATTCTTTTTCCAGTTTTCTTATGCTTGAAAATTAAGTAGCTTGTTGAAAACGGGACTCCCTTTTTCAAATGGAAAATGAAATTATCTCCATCCTCTTCTATATTGAAATACATTTTATGGGTCAGTCTTTTGATTTGGAACAATACTTTATCTTTCAAAATATCACCAACTAGTCAGATTATAATGTATCAGACTTATTCACTTAAGCTAACTCTTTCGAATTTTTCTGGGGTTAAAATGGATTTTGTAGCATCAACACCTACTTTGGTAGTTGTTCCATCTATTTCAGAAGCCTTAGGATCCAATGAAGATCCTCTTGCCTTAGGTACAATGATGATGTCATCATCACCTTTCACCCTTGTAGCTATAGCATATTCAATGTCCTGTGGGTCGAATATGTCCACATCCTCATCAACCACTACGACATGCTTTAAGGATGGGTGTGCAGCAAGTGCAGCCATAATGATGTTCTTTCCGTCTCCTTCAGTTTGCTTTTTGATGGAAACTGCAGCATGCAACCAGCAGCAGCCCCCTTCAGTGAGCACAACATTCTGTACTGTTGGGACGGTGTTCTTTACAGCATTGAAGATTCTTGGTTCCTGTGGCATTCCTTGAAGCAACTTGTGTTCGAATCCTGCAGGCAATATTGCATGGTACATCGGATTTTCCTTTTTGATGTACATTTTGCTTAACTTTATTACAGGCTCTTCCCTTACGTAATCATAAGTGTCTGTCAAGTCAACGAATGGACCTTCAGGAGCGGTTTCATCTATCAATATCTTACCTTCAAAGATGATATCCGCTTCAGGAACCTTTATTCCATTTTTACATGTAACTAATTCCAATTCACCATTTTTGAATCTGTTTGCAACTTCCATTTCATCAACGTCAATTGGTATTGAAGTGGTACATGCAAGAAGGATGGATGGTTCCATTCCAATAGCTATTGAAATGTCCAAGTCCTTGCCCATTTCCTTTGCCTTTTGGAAGTAGGTGTATAGGTTTCTTGGTACGATACGGATAGCTAATTTATTCTTTTCAAGAACTAGCATTCTGTGAATTGAAGCGTTCTGAACTCCAGTGACAGGGTCCTTTGCAAATACCACTCCTGCAGTGATGTATGCTCCACCGTCACGTTTATAGTGGGTTAGGATAGGGATTTTACCTAAATCCACTCTTTTGCTGTTGTATTCATCCTTCAAATCAATGAATTTGGTGACAGGAGTTGGGTTGTTCATCCCATCTATAATCTTATAAAGCATTTCATCAACCTGACATCCAAGGGAATCAGCTATCTTTTCTCTTGTATTGCATATTCCGGATACCACTGGAATGTCATGGCCCTTGATGTTCTTTAGGATTACTGTATCCTTAGGGTATTTTCTTAAAACCTTAGCAACCTCATACATAGGGTCCAATTCATCTTCAATTTGAATAATGTTCTTTACCATAATAATCACGATTTCCTTTTTTTTTTATTGCTTATCAATATAATTTCATTTAGTATGATTTTTTAATTGTTTAGTGCCCATAACCTATTTTTTTAGGTGGTCCACGATTTTGATCACTTTTCTATTCTTATAATCATTTATCAGTTCTTTTTGCTTTTCGCTTTGTTCATTCAGCTTTTTATTTGCCTTATTCAGTTGTTTATTTTCTTCTGTAAGATTCTTTTTCACCGTTTTCAATGTTTTGTTTTCTTTTTTAAGTTTTCTGTTCTTTTTCTTGAGTTCTCTGTCAGTTCTGATTATTTTAAGATTTTCTTCCTTCATTTCATGCATTTCTGCAATATAATCAATGAGGAACATTTCAAGCACAATTTTCTTTCTCAAGTTTCTTATTTGGGTCTTATGTGTTGAAGTGTAGAAATAATAGTTTTTGGATAAGCTGATATGGTCAATGAATTCAGCGGTTCCAATTTCCCATTTCTTGATTACTGCATCAAACAATTCCTTAAATGGTATGGCAGCTATAAATGTGTGTTCATATTCCACAACATCTCCATTGATTCGGATTTCATCAGATTCCTCACCTTCATTTGATCCATCTTCAATAGAATCATTATAGAATTCATTGATTATCTCATCAAGACTTAGGTATTGGATTGGGAAATGCCTTTCATTGAAACACACCAGATTTTGAATTTTCAAGTTCTCCACTTTTTCTTGAGAGCTGCCTATAAGCATGAATTTTGCATCATCTTCAATGATGTCATGAATTCTGACATTGTTGTTGTTTTTGTATCTGACATCAATATACAATTCCTTTCGAGTTCCAATTCCTATATCCACGTCATAATCCTCAAAGACATAAGTTGCTCTTCTATTGTTATTCAAAAATGTTTCTTTGGATATGGATTCGCTTTCATATTTGATCTTTATTCGGGAGTGCTTGAGATTTTTGATTATCTTCAATGGTACTGCCACTCTTTGATACCTTTCTATCGAGTAATCAGGTTCAACTGTTTCATCTTCAGCGAGTTCTCCATTCACTTCATCCTCTACAATATCCTCATTGATTATTTGATACTCGTTGCCTTCACCATCAACAACTGCTGCAGTGATTGTGAAATCGTCTCCATCAACAAATGGCAGGTATGAGGAAAAGTCTATCAAAATCTCTTCATCATTTGAATTGATGTCTCCCCTTCGAGCTTGAAGCTCTTCCATTTGGCCGTCTCTTTCTAAATTGACGTATTGTTGGTAGTCTTCTCCAGCCAATTCAAAGAGATTAGGATTCTTCTTCAAGTCATTTTCCAAATATGAGAATGATAGAAGTCCATCGTAGTCATCATTTTCAACCATTCTATAGATTATTTGCTTATAGGAATTGAGGTTTTCCTTGATGTCTTCCGGAACATCATTTAAGATTTTTCTCACTTCAGACAGTTTCTCGTCATGATATTCTTCAGGGTATTCCTTGATTCTTTTGATGTAATCCTTCAAGTCATGGTTTAGCCATTTGTCATATTCCGCATTGAGGATTTCCTCTTCTACATTGTTTTCCTTAAGGAATTCCCTTATCAGTCCAATCACTCTGAGCCTATCGTTAAAGCTTTTTATTCTTCCTTTTTGCTGTGTAACTGAATCTTTGCTCTGTCTCAATCTCCAATAGTAATAAATGTTAGGGTTGACAGCTATTTCATTGGCCAAGCAATGGAGTTTGATTGTAAACACCAGGTCCTGACTTACTATGTTCTCATTTGGGAATCTGATGTTTTTCTCCATCAGGAATTCTTTTTTAATCAGCTTATTCCATACTCCAGTATCCCAAACGAAATTTGTGTTTTCCCTGATGTTAGTGGATTCTATCACTTCATCAAGGTTTTCGAAAGTGGTTTTATAAAGGATACTTTCCCAAATGTGCCAATTTCCAAATCTTGAACTGTTTCCAACTACAAAATCTGCATTTGGTGAGGATTTTGCAAATTCATACATCATTTCATAAAAATCAGGCTTAATATAGTCATCAGGGTCACAGAAATGAATATACTCTCCCTTAGCCTTTTCCAATCCATAATTTCTTGCTATTCCACTTCCTTCGTTTTCCTTATGATAGGCATGGAAGTTGTCATAATCCAATGCGTACCGCTCTATGGTATATCTGGAATCGTCACAGCTGCCGTCATCCACCATAATGACTTCTATGTCATCTATCATGGATTGATTCAATATGGAATCCAAACACTCTTCAAGATAAGGTTCCACATTGTAGATTGGCAGTATGACAGATATTTTAGGCATATTCATTTTATCCCTTTTTGTTTATTATCGTTTTTCCATTAATTTAATCAAAGTCGGATTTTATTGTTTCTATAATTTGTTTTTTAAGCATTCTATAAGTCTGCATTCTTGTATTTGATCCATTTCAAGTTCTTTTCAATTTCCGCATCGGATATTGCAAGGATTTCGCCTGCAACTATTGCAGCATTTCTACCATTGTCTATTCCAACGGTTCCAACAGGGACTCCTGGAGGCATATTTGCCATTGTGAGCAATGCATCTTGACCATCCAGTTTTTTGGAGCATGGAACTCCAATCACAGGCTTTTCAGTAAGTGCAACAACGGATCCTGCAACAAGTGCAGAGAGACCACTGATTGCAATGAACAATTTTGCATTATTTCTTTTGCTCATATAGCTTTCAAAGTCCTTTGCATGTCTTATTGGAGAAATGTAATCCAATTTATATTCTATCTGCATTCTTTCAAGTAAAATAGCTACGTTTTTAGCTATTTCCACATCGGAGTAGCTTCCTGCAAGTATCATAACATCTGGAGTGTCTTCTAATTCCTCAAACTCTATCTTTTCATATTGCTCATCAGCCAAAAAGTCTTTTTGGAAGCATTCGCCATCAAGGCTTTCGATAAGTTCCTTCTCTCCAGCTTCCACCTTTTCCTGATATTCAAGACGTAAATCGGATATCCTTTGTGCAACCTCATCATCATAGCTTGCGATTATTTCACCTGCAAGTATTGCAGCATTGTCCCCTCTGTTGATTCCCACTGTTGTCACTGCTGTAGGAAATGGCATCTGTACACATGCATACAATGCATCAAGTCCCCCTACTGCACCGTCAACAGGAACTCCAATCACAGGTCTGTGGGTGTATGCAGCTATTGCACCAGGCAAATGTGCTGCAAGTCCTGCAATTCCTATGAAGACTTCCACACCTAATTTAGTGGCATCAATAACAAGTCTCTTTACCTTGTCATGGGTCCTATGTGCAGAGGCCACTTTCAAACTGTATGGAATTTGAAGCTTTTCCAATATTTTTATTGATTTAAGTGCTATTTCCTTATCGGAAGCACTTCCTAATATAATCATAACTTTTGGAACCATTTTAGATCTCCTAACCTTTAATTTTTAAATCATTGAAATAATCATAAATCATTTTTTTTTAATTTTCTCTTTTTGAATTCCTTCAATTCATCCTATATCATATTTTATTCATTCACATTCCCATCTTATATACAAATAATCATTCTCATCCTTAAAGAGTCTGATCTTTCCACCTTCATAATCGACTTCCTGATCTTCATAATTTACAAATGACTTGGATTTCAATAGGTATTTCTCTTTATTTATCCTGACAAACATTCTGTATGTTGTATTCTTTTCCAAGGAATATTTCCATTTCATTTCAAGCTCATTGGTAAACTTGTCTGTATTTTCAATACTCAATCTTTTGAAATAAACATCATAGGAGTCCTTTCCATATCCGAAACCTAACTTATAGTTTATTTCTTCTATATTTGGAATGATCTTGAATCGATTTTCATCCATATCCAGATTTAAGAGGGAATCCACATTGGTATTGACAATTGATAGGTTTTCATTTGATGTCAAGACTATTCTTGCCTTATCCTCTTCAAAAAACAGATTCTCGTCCATCTCATCAACAAAATTGTTCAATCCCAATCTGAATATTTCACGTTTTCCATCATAGACAACTTCAAGGTAAATGTCATAGAAGTTTATATTGACTAAGTTCTCCAGTGGAAGTTCAATGTCATATCTATTTCCTTCATGCATATTCAAATCAAATATGTAGCTATTGTCATCCTTTGAACCGTATTTTCTGGTCAATCCGTTGAATCTGATTCTGGCCTCATCTATTTTCAATGTCGGAGGTATGGACATTTTAATGTAAAATGCATCATTTTTTAAGCCGATATCCTGGATGTTTATAAAGTTTTGATGAAGGTTCCTTATCTCAAAAACCTCATCCGGTATGCCGATAACAGGATTCCTGAAATATTTCAAATTCCAATAGCTTTTGCCATTGTATACGAAAAAGTCCTTGACTCCTTCATAATTCTTCAACACATCCTCTAAAATGCTTATCTCATCATTTATAATCAAATAAGTGTATAAAACATATTTCATGTTGACAAACTTATTATCTATCACATCATCGATATCAAGGAGTATTTTTTTCAAGTCTTCCAGATATGCCTCCTTAAAAATTGGATTATCTAAGATTCCCTTTATTGGGTATATGAACCTTTCAAGATACAATTTAATGACTTGATTGTACAGTTCTGGCTCATCCTTGAAGTATTCCTTCAAGACATAGTAGTTATCCAGCCTGTCTTCAGTATTCTTCAGGTTAGTCAAACTTTTTGTGATTGATTCATTGACAGACCTATGTCTCCAATAGTAAACGAAATCTTCAATATAAGTGATTTTTTCTGCATTTAGAAATGCCTTGAATACCATTGGAGCATCAGCATAAAGTTTGCCTGGGATCATGTAAATGTCATTTTTCTCTACAAACTCTCTTCTATAGATTTTATCCCAATAGAATACATCATAGAATATCTCTATGTCCTTGTGAATGTCAACTGTTCTTTCCTTATCCCACATATCCTGTCTGGTACCAAGCTGTGTCTGATAGGGTGCAACATATTTGAACGGCTTTCCACTTACAATATCTGAATCGGTTTCTTTAGCCTTGTTATACAATTTTTCGTAAGCGTCTTCAACTACAACATCATCTGAATCCATTATGGTAACATATTCTCCTTTAGCCATTTTAAGACCATTATTCCCTGCAGTAGCTCCTCCAGTATTTTTTTGGTCTATGATTTTGATGTTATCATATTTTTTGGCATAACGTTTCAGGATATTTAGGCTGTTGTCCTTACTTTCGTCATTAACACAAATTATCTCCATATCATCAAGTGTCTGATTTACGAGAGAGTCCAAGCACTCTTCAAGAAATTCTTCTGTATTGTAGACCAATACAACGACGGATAATTTGTATTCATATTCAGATGACATATTTTTTCTCCTTTCAAATTACAATCAACATTAACAATCAACATTAATAATTAAACAATAAACATTAAACAATAAATCAATCCTGCTCTTCTAATCCATCTTCAAGTTCAAAAACCCTTTTGATGATTTCTTCACTGGAATGGCCATTGCATAGTGAACAGAATTTTTCATAGAACTTATCATATCTTTCCTTATATTCCTCTTCAACAGCATCTATATTTTCAATGCATTCAATCAGATAATCGTTATCCTTGATTAGAGGCCCTGGCATATCTGTTTCCATATTAAGATACAGTCCTCTTACCTCACTTACATAATGTTCCAAATCAGGCACAAAGAAGAGTATAGGCCTTCTGGAGTGAGCATAATCAAAGAACACTGATGAATAATCGGTTATTAGGATGTCTGATATTATGTATAATTCCTGAATATCATCATAGCCAGATAAATCAATAGCGAAATCCTTCATCTTCTCATCAATACTGAAATTTTCTGATACCAAATGATGCATCTTCAACAATATAATATGGGTATCACCAAACTTCTTATATAGTCTTTCCAAATCTATTTCAAGATTGAAATAATGATCCCAAGCGTCATTCTGCTCATCATCTTTCCATGTAGGAGCATATAAAATGATTTTCTTGTCTTTAGGAATATCCAATCTATCCTTAATTTCACGTATCACCTTATCATTTTTTCTAAAGAAGATATCGTTTATAGGATAACCCATCTCCAAGACTTCCTCATCAAACTTGAATGCTCTCCTAAATATTTCAGTGGAATATTCATTGGATGAAATGAGATAATCCCAATTCCTTGATTCATTATAAAAGTTTTCTCTACCTTCAACTTCAGGTCCTGGAATGGTAATGTCAAAACCTAATTTCTTTAAAGGTGTACCATGCCAGGTTTGCAGATAGACATTTCCTTTCCTTTTGTAATGAATTGGGAAGATAATATTGTTTACCCAGTATTTGGATTGTGCAAGATATTTATAATAATCCCCAGCCTCATAACGCTTCACAATAATAGGATTTCCAGGGATAATGTCCTTATCTTCTCCATTGTATGCCCAAACAAAGGTATATTTCTCATCCAATCCCATTTTAAGCATGGATTCATAGATATATTTTGGATTGCCAGCATAGGACTTTCCAAAGAAACTTTCAAAGAAAACCATATTTTCATTGATCTTTTCTTTTGATGCCTCTTTGTATATTGTTCTTCCACCAGAGATTACAAGTGATTTTTCAAATGACTGTTCTGTTGTAATCCATAGGCCGAGGGAATGTTTTCCTGCGGTGGCATAATAGGAGTATAAGCAATCCCCATTAGGAATATTAATCAAGTACCTTTCCTCATCATTAAAGAAATTTTTCAGATTGGTCAAATCAATCAAGTTCTCGTAGAACACATCTCCATCATATAGTCTTAGATAGAAGTCAATTCTCAAATTCAAAAGATCCAAGTCTCCAAAATCGAAGTCATCTATGAATCCTTCAAACTCATTGCCTTTAAGGTCTAGGAGGAATTCATTCTCTTCATTGCCGAACCTGTTTTTACCAACGATTGTGGCTTTGCTTACTTCACCGATATCGTCATTCAAAGGGGTGTAGCTTCCTTTTATGAACGCCTTACCTTCAATCTCTTCCAATCTGGTTATGTCCATATCCAAGTTCTTTTCTTTCAATCTTAAGGACAATCTTCCATAAAGTGTTGGGTATATGGTCAATACCCTTTTATTTTCCTTTAAGGTAAATTTCAGTGTTTTGAGTTTTGGGTTGAATCTGATTCTTTTTTTGGCACTGCCTGAATCGTTTGCTGCTTTAAAATAAAAATCAAAGAGACCTGTATCAGCTATTTCCAGCAATTCACTTAGTGGAACAATCACTTTATCTTCTGATATTTCCTTTTCAAGTCTTTGTCCACTCCGCCTATTTTTTATTTCAACAAGGAAATCAGGGAAATGTGAATCTTCATCATCATAGACTTCCAAATCGTTGAGGAATTCTCCATTTATGATCAAATTGCCATCTTCAACCTTAAAATCAGTAATTATATAATCATAATCGAATCTGAATGATAGGTTTTTGTATAATGTGGAGTAAAACAATAAAGGATATCTTTCATCATTTAAGGATATGTTTTCATCGGATTTGAAAGGAAACTTCAATCTCCTTTCAGTGACTTCACCGTTGAATTTGTATATTAAAAACAGGTCATATTTTCCATAATCCACAGCTTCCAAAAATTCATCCAAGTCTATTTCAATGTTTTCAGATTCTATCTTCTTGCAATATTCCTTCTTATTGCTTCTGTTTATGATTTTCAAATAAAATTCAAGATTCACATTTGGGTTATTGACGTGCATATCAAGATTCAATAATCCATTCATGGTGAGTTTTCCATCTTTCAATTCAATGGATTCTATAATTGAATCATAGGAAAATATTCTTTTAAATCTTAAGGATAAATTGTTTTTAATTGTGGAATAGCTTGTAATTGCTTTCCTTTTATTTTCAAAAACTGCACTGAAAAATTTATTTTTCTCACGGAATTTGACTCTCATTTTATTTTCGCTGTCAAATCTCACATAAACATCAAAAACACTTCTATCAAACTCAAACAAATCTTTCAATGGGATAATAGCACTTTTGCCTTCGATTGGATATTCTAAAATGGTCTCACTGAGTCTGTGCTTGAGTTCCAATGAGGAATCTTTTAGAGATTGCCTTGTTAGAAGGTTAACTATGATATTATCTCCTTTTTCTGATAGATTACAGAATATGCCGTTCATCTCTTTGAACTTTCTTGAAACGGCCCTGTTGAGATAATATCTCATTTTTCTTGAATTAGTCATATTATGCCCCAAATTTGAAATTTGTTTAATTTAAAGTAAAATAAACTCTTTAGCTATTGCTTAAATCAGCAAAAGATTACACTTAATTTTAAAGTTCTTTAGCTATTGATTAAATCTGCCAAAAAGTACTCTTAATATTATATAAAGTATTTATATGTTATT
>NZ_JAZNIB010000272.1:0-2785 GCF_045577275.1 Methanobrevibacter sp. | reverse complement strand
GTTCTTATCACCAGTATTGATCAAATAAGTGGTGTTTTTCAATCTGAATAACTCCTTTTCATAGACTTCGACATATTCATCGATGTCAAACTCCTCATCATCAAGAAGCTCCTTAAAGCTGTCCACTTCCTTCAAGCCGGAAAAACAGTCTTCAAAATATCTTCTATCCTGCTTTAATCTTGTTTCCAGATATTCTAAATCATTGGCTTTTATTTTTTCAGCTATTTGTTTATATTCTTCCAGCCTTTCGCTTACAAAGTCCAATTGCCTTGGCAAGAGAAGTCTTGTTAGGTAATAGGCTGCTTCCATATCATATTCATCATTTAGATTTCTTATGTAGTAAGTGGAAATGAATTTGTTGCAATTTTTGCAATATTCATTACGCACAAATCCTCTAATAGGAGAATCTGAATACCAGTCAATCATGCCAATAAGATGATCTTCAATTTGTCCGTGTTCTGTATTGAAGTAGAAACCTAAAACATCTTCTGTAAAGCTAAAACCACAATCTTCGCAGTCAACTCCTCCGGTCAAACGGTACTTTTGCAATAATTCATCTGAATGCAATAATCTGCACATTTTATGCCTCCTTTAATATTTTATTTTTTAATTTTTCTAAATCTATCTTTAGTTTCCTTGATATTTTTCAAATGAGCAAAATATTTGTCCTTTATTTCTGGAGGATATCCATCATAAATATCATGGGATTCATATGATTCATCCTTAATAATATAAAGATCATCTGAGCCCATTCTTGAAGCTATTTCAACATACAATACTGGATTTTCATCCTCAAGAGCCAAGAAGTAGATGATTGATCCGAATGGAACTTCAATTATTTCTTTCATGTCAAATAATTCTTCTCTGATCAATTCCTCATCTTCATGAATATCATTTCTCTTGAGAACTTCTTCTCCTAATCTGCTTAAAATCAACTCATTAAATGTTTTTTGAATATTTGTCAAATCATGCATCATATCACCCTCCATTTCACATAATTTTATTTTTCCAGTAACTTTTCTTCGAAATGAGGATGGTTTTTGAGAAAAGTTTTTAACTGGTCTATCCAATAATCTGTTAAGGTTTTGTATTCTTTGTTCTTTTTTTGGATTATTTCGTTTTCTATTGTTCTGTGTTTGATATAATTTTCCCTATAAGTTTTCTTGTCTGCTTTTATGTTGTTCAGTTCTTCAAGACTTAATCTGTATTTATCAGGGATATGTATAGGACTGATTAAATAGGGTATGACTTCACCATTTTCTAACTCATTCTCCTTCAAGAATCCACCTTAAATTACTAACAGTATCCCTTTTAAGAAAATCATCTTCAAATGTTTTTTTAGTTATTTCTCCATAGATTTGGGGATTATCATAATGGAAACAATCAATCCCATAAAAACTTTGAATGATAGTGGGTTCTTCTTTGAGTTCTGCATCCAAACGGTCAATCATTCTCTCCAACTCTTCACCTTCATACTCTTCCAAAAACAATTCACATATCTTCTCTTCATATTGTTTATATGTCAATGGATAATCTGTTTCTTTTCCCATTCTTTTCACTTTCATTTAAATCACCAAATCTTTTTTCTAGAGATATTCGATTTCAGGACGGTCTTTCTCATTAAATCTGTAATATTTTGGATATTTCACCATAGGAAATCCCACACCTCCTTTTTTAACCTCGAACTTTCCTGAAAAAATCAATTCTCCATCTTCATTATATAAATTGCCCATTGTCGGATAAATAGGGCCATATCCAGGATATTTCAATATTCCTTCAAATTTGATTTTTCCATTTGAATAGAATTCCTTTCCTTCAATCATTCCTCGTCTGCCAAATATTCCTTCTCGGTATTTGTTGCCATTGGAATAATAAGCCACTCCAAGACCAAACGGTTTGTCAAGGATAGTATACCCTTCATAGACCAATTTATCATCGTCTGAAAATAATTTTTTATATATTGAATATTTTTCATAGTTGATCTTTTCCAAAAACTCCTTTTCAGATAGTATTTCCTGTCCTGCAATATAGTATCTGTCTATTTCAAAGTAAGTCCTACGTATGACATTGATTACAATCAGGTATTCCCTATTTATAGGATTGTTTTCAAAATAGTCTGCATATTTAAAATTATTTCTCTTTAGAAAATTTTTCAAGCAATTTTCCTCTCTGATGCAACTGGGTTTAACTACATAATCTCCAACTTGCATAATATCGCCCCCTTTTTTAAAATTCTTATTTGAATGTTTGATTTTTGTGTCATTTAATCTAATTCACCACCAAGAAACATGTCCAAAGTGTTCACAGGAATAGAATTTAACCTATTATCTTCAAATGCTCTTTTGCAATTTTCTCCATAAATATCAGGATGGTCATAACGGAAACAACTGTCCCCATATAATCCACTGATGAAATCAGGGTCTGCTTCTAATAATTCGTTCACTCTCTTGAGTGCTTTCTCTCTGTCTTTTTCATCGAATCTTTCAAGGAACAGTTCAATAACTCTTTTTTCGTATTCCTCATAAGTCATTGGGTATTTCTTGCTTATCTTATTTGCAAACTGCCAGTTTCTGCATGTGTAGTATTCTGGTCTGTCTGCATACTTCTGACTTAAATCCACATCATCTTGCGAAAATTCAACCCTTTCTGCATTCTTCAATCTTATAGTAATTCCATTGAAGGAATATTCAAAGGATGCACCGGATTTCTCTTTCCAAGCCAAGTGGAAGTTGTTTTCCCATTTGTATGGATATGAACCGCCGCAAAGGTAATAGTATTTAGCTTC
>NZ_JAZNIB010000271.1:0-18839 GCF_045577275.1 Methanobrevibacter sp. | reverse complement strand
TGTAATTTTTGTGCTGATTATTTTTTTAATTTTTTCAAAGATTTTTTCATATTTTACTGATTTTTCCAAAACATTTATATAAGATGTAAAATAATTATTACATATGTAATGTATTTTTTACAAAAGTAAATAATTTTTAACAAAAGTAAAAAATTAATTACATATTTTCTAATTTCCTCCTTTGATTATTTTGTGCACATAATATTCAAATAAATTAAGAAAAAAAATGATTATTTTCAATTTTAGAAAAGTTGAAAAATTTTTTTAATTGTTATCCTAGTATTATTTATTATTATTTTAATTTCAAAGGTGATATAGTGACTGATTATGTTATTGAAACAACTAACTTATCCAAAAGTTATTCAAAAAACTTAGTTGTGAATTCCATAGATATGCATGTGGAAAAGGGAAAGATCTATGGTCTTTTAGGTAAAAATGGAGCTGGAAAAACCACAACCATGTGTATGCTTTTAAACCTTGTCTATCCGAGTGGAGGGGAGATTCTTCTCTTTGGAAAAGATCCTAAAAGATATGCTAAGGAAGTTTATTCTAACATAGGTTCAATTATAGAGACTCCAGGATTCTATGAGAATCTGACGGCTTATGAAAATTTAGAGATAATTGCCAAACTTCGAGGAAACTATAATTCTCTAAATGTTAAGATGGTTTTGGAGATGGTTAATTTAGGCCATGAAAAAACCAAGCAATTCAAGGATTTTTCATTAGGAATGAAACAGCGTTTGGGCATAGCTGCTGCCATTATGCATAATCCGGAATTGCTGATTCTTGATGAGCCTATAAATGGTCTTGACCCATTTGGAATTAAGGAAATCAGAGACTTGCTTAAAAAGCTCTCCTGTGAGTACGGTGTAACTATCCTGATTTCAAGCCATATCCTCAGTGAAATAGAAAACATTGCAGATGTAATAGGATTCATGGACAATGGTATCTTAATAGATGAGATAAGTCGAGAAGAGCTTCACAATAGATTAAACAAATTTGTTGAATTTGAAGTTTCAGACATTGATTTGGCTGTTGAGCTCATGAATAAAACAGGAATGAAGGAAAATGTAGATTACTGTTTTAAAAGGAATTTAGGCGAATATATTGATGATTTGGATTCTAATAAAAACAGTGATGGAATGCTTATTGGCGGTACCATTCATTTGCTTTCCAATTTGGATTTAAGGGATGAGTTCAATAGCTTGTTTGTAAGTTCCGGAATCAAAGTAAGAAAAGTGAATTTGTGTGAAGAGAACTTGGAAGAATTCTTTACAAGAATAATTTCCAATACTTAATGTTTTTATTAATAAGGTGATTAGATGCTTACTTTTATAAAAATGGAATTTCTAAAGCTAAAAAGATCAAAGATATTCTTATTGAGCATACTTATGGCTGCATTGCCTTCAGTTTTAATGTTTGTTGCAACATTTGCTTTTGATGAAACTCAAAGCTTTGATGCATTATTCTCTACTGTGAATATGTATATGTCTGCATTGTTTGCAATTCTTTTATTCTCAATAATCATTTCCTACCTTTTTGGAAGGGAATACAATGAACATACATTAAAAACTATGTTGACTGTTCCAATATCCAGAGGGAAATTCTTGATTTCCAAATATGTAATGTTCCTAATTTGGATCTTGATATTAACCGTAGTTACAAGCCTATCCACTCTTGCATTTGGTTTTGTAGCAGGACTTACCGGATTTACATTGCAGCTATTCATAAATAGCTTTGCTGAATTGCTGTTTGCAAACATCCTATTGTTTCTGACATTTTCCCCATTTGTATTCATTTCACTATTCATTACAAATATGGTTCCTGCAATGGTTGGTGGCGCAAGTTTAACTTTAGTGAGCTTATTGGTTAATGGTCAAAGCTGGGCCCCATATGTTCCTTGGGCATGCCCTTACTTGATTTCATCTGGTGAGATAGCAGATTATGGTGTAAGTCTGATGATTCCTTATGGTGTAATTTTAGCTACTTTCATAATTGGATTGGCTGTTTCATATGTTTACTTTACTAAAAAGGATGTTCCTCTTTAGTATTTGTAATATTTTACTAAAAAAGATGTGTTCAAAATAATCTCAACCTCTTTTACATCTTTTTTAGCATCTTTTTTTATTTTATCTTTTCATTTCTTTTAGAATTTTTAGAGTATTACTTTTCTATCAATTTAACTAATTTAAGTAATAAATAATTTTAAATATAATTTGAAACTTTATAATAATTAGTAATCAAAATCCTTATAAAAGTATTACTTTTCTTGTTTTTTCATAGAAAAAATAATACTTTTCTTGGTGTGATAATATGAATGTTAATATTAAAATGTTAAGCAATGACCCTGAAGAGATAAAAAGGGTTCAAAAGTTTTTATTTGATATGATAAAGCTTGAATTTGGTTATGATTATGTCCCTGAGTGGCATCAGGATATTGTAAAAATGGATGAATATTATATTGATCCAAAAAGAAATGCATTTTTTGTAGCATATTCAGAAGATGGCGATATTATAGGGACAATTGGAATAAGGGCTTACGACAAGGACTTTAAACAGTTCAGACATTTATATAGCAAAGAAACTACATCAAGCATATGGAGACTCTTTGTAGATAGAAGATACAGAAGATGTGGTTTGGCTTCTAAGATGTTTAGCGTAGCTGAAAATTTTGGAAAGGAAAATGGATATAGCAACATTTATTTGCATACCCATCATACTTATAAAGGGGCCTTTCAATTTTGGGCTAAAATGGGATTTGTCACTACCTTAGATGAAGGTGATGAACTTGAAACAATCCATATGGAGAAATACATTAAAAAATTAAAGATTTCCCCTCAAGCAAGCGTTTTAACTTATGCTATAAAAATATAAAAATAGTTTTTAAATAATTTAAAATATTAACATTCAAAACTTTCTTTTTTTTTTAATTATTATGGTTTGTCAGAGTAATACTTTTCAAATTTTTAAAATTTTAAAATTATTACTTTTTAAAAAATCATTTTGTTAATTATTAGTTTTTTAGAATAATTAAGATAAAAATAGATTATGGTCTTTTAATATATTTTTGAGTGTGTGGGCAAGCATAAATGCATTTTCCACATACTGTATCAGGTTTTCCCAAGTTTTCTTCTGAAACTATCAATGCATACTTTTCACACTTTTTATCATCATAAAAATCGTTTCTTTTTAATTTATAATTCCAGTTTATGCCACTTATTGCACCGCCTGGACAGGCATCTCTGCAGATCATGCACTTGCCACATTTGGATTCAAGAACAGGTTCTCCAAAATCAAGAGGAGCATTTGTCAAAACAGAGGATAATCTTAATGCAGATCCATAATTTAATGTTGTAAACAGTGCAGATTTTCCAATCCAGCCAAGCCCAGCACGAGTAGCTATTGTCTTATGAGGCAATTCAAATGAATTGAATTCACCAAAATCAGTCCCTAATCTCTTTTTTGTCTGTGCATAGGCATCATATCCTTCATTGATTAGATATTCTTCACAAAGCATACCGAGAGCATCCAATCTAGTGTTTAAATCCACCAATTCCCAAAGATACTCCATGGTTGGTGCATTTTTCATATTTTTGATTATATCCTTTGGATATGCTATATAGAAAACGACACCTGAATTCAATCCTTCCTTAGGTGAAAAATTGGTGATGTCTGCAAATCCTACCTCTGTTGCACCATTCCCTTGCAAATATTTTTTTAATTCAATAGATAAGGACATGGTCGAATATTTACATTTAATAATATTTAAATCTATTTTAAGTATTACTTTTAGTCAAAACTAAATTTTTCTGTTTGTAAAATTTTTTTAAGAAAATATATATAAAACTACTAAAATTAATTAATTTTAATCTTCGTTTTACTAATTTTTTATTATATCTATAAACAGAATTGCATTTATCAAATATACTTGAAAAGTAATAAATATCTTTTTATATTTAATTTTACTATTTATATATATGGTATTAAAATAATTGAATAAAGTATTACTAATGTACCTTTTTTTACAAAAAAAGTAATACTCTCATAAGATTAGGTTATTTTAATCAGAATTTTATATGGTGATTAATTATGGATAAAAAATTAATTATAGGTGCTGTAGCTGCCATTATTATTATAGCGCTTGCTGCATTTACTTTTATGGGAGGGTCTCATGATAGCGACCCAACTCATTTAACTGTAGCGACACACAGTAATATGGCAGAACCTGAAGCAGGTTTTAACCCACTTACTGGTTGGGGTTGCGGACACATGAACTATAATCCATTGGTACAAAGCTGTTTATTCAAAACAGATAAAAGCGGAGATATAGTCCCTGATCTTGCAACAGATTATTCAATCAGTGCAGACGGTTTAACCTGGACTGTAAATGTTAGAGATGATGTTAAATTCTCAGACAATTCAACTCTTGATGCTAAGGATGTAGCATTTACATTCAATACTGCAAAAGATACCGAAACTGACTTGGATTTAACCAATCTTAAAAAAGTAACTGCTAAGGATGATACTACTGTTGAATTTGAATTAGTAGAACCAAGATCAACCTTTATTTATGATTTAAGATATGTTGGTATTGTACCTGAAGAGTATGACAACGAAACCTATGGTGAACACCCAATAGGTACTGGACCATATGTATTAGACCACTGGGATAAAGGTCAACAAGCAATATTTACCTTAAATGATAATTGGTATGGAGACAAACCTTACTTCACTCAAATCAACATGTTATTCCCTGAAGAAGCTACTTGGTTAGAACTAGCTAAATCTGGTCAAGTGGATGTAGCACCAGTTGCAACTTCTGCATTAAACGAATCTGTAGACGGTTACAACTTCGTTGAAAAATCTGCAGGAAGAGCACAAGGTATTTCTTTACCTTACATTGAAGACACTGGAAAAACAAGCCCAGCAGGTGCAAAAGTAGGTAACAATGTAACTGCTGATAAAGCAATCAGAGAAGCATTGAATGTCGGTATCAGCCGTCAAAAAATCTGTGATGAAGTATTCTCAGGACATGCTTCCCCAGAATTTACCAGTGTAGATACCAGAGACTTTGCAAACCCTAATGCAAAAGTTAAAGATGGTGATGTTGCAAAAGCTAAACAAATCCTAAAAGAAGGCGGATGGGAAGACACTGACGGTGATGGAATCGTTGAAAAAGATGGTGTAAAAGCATCCTTCGATTTATACTACCCTCCAGACTACCTTGACAGACAATCCTTAGCAACTGTATTTGCAGAACAAGCTAAAGATTTAGGTATTGAAGTAAACCTCCAAGGTGCTGACTGGGATACCATTTACTTAAACATGTATTCCTCTGCTGCAGTAATGCAACAAACCTCACCGGACCCATATAAATCCATCTATCAACAATACCACAGTAAAGAGATAGATGACTTCTACATGAACCCTAACTTATATAGCAATTCTGCATCTGATGCTTTAATGGAACAAGCTATGCATTCCAATAACTTCGATGCTGCTAATGCTTTATGGGCACAATCCGCTCTTGTAAACGGCGGAGGTTGGGGTCCTGCTGGAGACGCTCCATGGGTATGGATCGCTAACTACAACTACAACTACTTCGTAAAAGAAGATATTGATATGGGTGAACAACCTGACGGTTTAGGAAATGACTTCTTAATTAATATCTGTGAATGGACTAGAACCAATTCCACAGCTTAATTTTTCATTTCCTTTTTTATTTTTTTTATTAATTTATTCTTTAAATTTTTTAAAACTTTAATTTTAATTAGTAGTAATGGATTTTTAATTTAATTAAAGAATATTTTCGGATTTAAAAAATAATGGGGGTTTATTTTCAATGAATAAACAAAAAGTAGCAAAATATTTTGGTTGGAAATTGGTACGTTTTATCGTATTGATCATTGCAGTTGCAATATTTAGTTTTGTATTATTAGATTTATCCCCTATTGACCCAGTTAATGCTTATTTACATGGTGCTGTAGTATCAGAAGCTCAAAGACAAATTCTATATCAATATTTCGGTACTAATGTTCCATTGCCTGATAAGATCTTCCATTGGCTAATGGACTTGCTTCAAGGTAATCTAGGAGTTTCATTAATTTATCGTAGACCAGTTATAGATGTTATCATTGACAAATTTATGGCTTCTCTTGCATTGATGGCACTTTCATGGATATTAAGTGGTGTCATTGGTTTTGCATTGGGAGTTGTAGCTGGTAAGAACAAAGGTTCCTGGATTGATAAGGTAGTAAAGGTTTATTGTTATGCAATTCAATCTGCACCATCCTTTTGGGTAGGTATGCTTGTATTGATGGTATTTTCAGTTTATCTGGGATGGTTCCCAATAGGATTTGGTGTTCCTATTGGTGTTAGAAGTACTGATGCAACATTTATAGAGTGGGCAACAAGGCTTGTCCTTCCTACATTGACATTAAGTCTTGTCGGTCTTGCTCCAATTACAATGTACACACGTAATGAATTGACCCAAGTTTTATCTTCTGATTTCGTATTGTTTGCAAAATCAAGAGGTGAAAAAGGTTGGGATTTAGTGAAAAACCATGGTATAAGGAATATATTATTACCTGCAATTACATTGCAATTCTTATCATTCAGTGAATTGTTCGGTGGAGCAGTAATGATAGAGCAGGTATTTTCATATCCTGGAATCGGACAGACTGCAGTTGCAGCAGGTCTGCAAAATGACGTTCCGCTGTTTTTAGGAATTGTAGTCATCAGTGCAATATTTGTATTTGTCGGTAACCTGCTTGCGGATATTTCCTATTACTTTATAGACCCAAGAATTAAGGAGAATGAGTTCAATGATTAAGAAGAAGGCTAATGATAAAGAGCAATGGTTCATATACCGTGCGAATCTTAGAACAAAAACCCTTGTAGTTATTGGGCTCGCAATTGTGATTATCCTAAGCATTTTCATTAGTGGTTATTTCATTAGAGATATACCAACTAACTTTGCTAGTGCAATGCAGATGCCTTCCTTAGAACATCTTTTCGGAACTGATTGGATGGGAAGGGACATGTTTCAGAGAACAATTGCTGGACTAGGATTAAGTATTATGGTAGGTTTCATTGCATCTGTTGTCAGTACAATTATTTCTATTGTTCTAGGATTATTCTCAAGCTTCAACAAATTTGCAGATGAAGTCGTAGCAGGAATAATAGACTTATTCGGATCAATTCCTCACATCCTTTTAATCATTCTTGTTTCAATAATGTTTGGAGGAGGAGTATACGGTGTAATAATGGGTGTAGGTTTGACACATTGGACACCACTTGCAAGGGTTTTAAGATCTGAAGTTAAGGAAATCATGACAAAAGAGTATATTTCCCTTTCAGAAAATCTTGGAAGAAATAAAGTTTGGATAGCAATTAAACACATTTTCCCATTAATCATTTCCCAAATAATTGTAGGTGTAATCCTAATGTTCCCTCATGCTATCATGCACGAAGCTGCGATTACATTTTTAGGATTCGGATTACCTCCTCATGAACCTGCAATTGGAGTGATATTAGCGGAATCCATGCACTACTTGTCATCAGGATGCTGGTGGTTAGCATTCTATCCAGGTTTATCATTACTCTTAGTTGTATTGCTATTTGACTTGATTGGAGAAAATGTTGAAAAATTACTCAATCCTGAAACTGCACAAGAATAAGAGAAATTTTCATAATTTCTCTTTTTTAATTTTTTGGGGATTATATGAATATAGAAATTAAAGAGATTCAAAATGATGCAGATGAAATAGACGCTGTTCAGAAGTTTTTGTATGAGCAAATTAGAATTGTCTATGATATTGGTCCCACTCCTAAATTTCACTATGATATTGAAGGATTGGATGAGTATTATGTTTTGCCTAAAAGAAATTGCTTTTTTGCAGCCTATGATGGGGATAAGATAGTTGCAACAGCAGGAATTAGGGCATATGACAGAGATTTTGAGTTTTTTAGAGGTCAATACACACAAGAGAATACAGCAAGCATTTGGAGATTAATGGTTGATGAAAACTATAGAAGAAAAGGTATTGCACGCCGTCTCGTAAAATGTATGGAAGAGTTCGCTAAAAAAGTTGATTATAAACAAATCTATTTGCATACTCATAGGTATCTTGACTCTGGATTGCCATTTTGGAAAGCTCAAGGGTTTATAGTAACTGTAGAAGAAGACGATTACGATGAAACAACTCATATGATAAAAATATTAGATTAGTTGTTAAATTAGTTTAATTTAGTTTAATTTAAATTTAGTTTAGTTATTTAGTTTATTAGTTTAATTTAATTATTATTTGATTATTTATGGTGCTTTAATTATTATTTTGATAATGAGAGAATTAAAGTGATTAGGTGGTTTGATGGACAAATTATTGGATGTTGAAAATGTTTCGATTTCATTTATACAATACACAAGGGGATTAAATCAGAGAGATCTGAAAGTTATCACTGATTTGACATTGGATATATCTGAAGGAGAAATTTTGGCAGTATTAGGTTCAAGTGGTTCTGGTAAAAGTTTGCTTGCACATGCAATATTTGGAATCTTGCCTGAAAATGCAAGACTTAATGGAAAAATCAAATTTAAAGGAAAAGAATTGTCTCAAGAGGATAAGGAGGAAATTAGGGGTAAAGGCATTGTGCTAGTGCCTCAATCTGTAAACTTTTTGGACCCTTTAATGAAGATATCAGATATAGCAATTGGCCACTGTGAAACTGAAGAAGAGAAAAAGGCGAAGAAGATAAAGCAAAGGGAAATCTTTGAACATTATAATTTAGGCCCTGAAGTGGATGATATGTATCCGTTCCAATTATCTGGGGGTATGGCAAGAAGAGTTCTTGTTTCAACTGCATTGCTTGCTGATCCAGACCTTGTTGTAGCTGATGAACCGACTCCAGGTCTAGATGAAAAGACTGTTCAAGAGACATTAAATCACTTTAAGCATATGAAAGAAGATGGGATAGGTGTTCTTTTAATCACTCACGATATCCATGCAGCATTGGAAGTGGCTGACAGGATTGGAATATTCTATTCTGGATATGTAATTGAAATAGCATTGAAGGAAGACTTCTCCGGAGATGGAGAAAACCTATTGCACCCATATACAAAATCATTATTCAAAGCATTGCCTGCCAATGGATTTGAAGTTGTGAAAGGTTATCAGCCATTGCATGGTGAAATAATTGAAGGATGTCCATTTTATGATAGGTGTGAAATGAGATTTGATAGATGTAAGGTAGAAAGGCCTGAATTAACTGATGTTGGCAATAATAAAAAGGTCAGATGTTTCAAATATGAGGAAGGTGCATAAAATGGAACTTATAGCAAAGAACATTTCCTTTAAATATCCATCAGCTAAAAAATACTTA
This sequence comes from Methanobrevibacter sp., assembly GCF_045577275.1. GTDB lineage: Archaea > Methanobacteriota > Methanobacteria > Methanobacteriales > Methanobacteriaceae > Methanobrevibacter. Next base: position 9,458 of record NZ_JAZNIB010000271.1, on the reverse strand, counting down.
TTGCAGGATGTTAATCTGGAATTGGACAATAAGAAAATCATGGGATTGATTGGAGATAGTGGTAGTGGAAAATCTACATTATGTAAGATTTTATCTGGATATGTTACCAAATTCCAAGGTGAAGTGATCTTTGATGGCAAACCACTTCCAAAAAAAGGATTCAAGCCAGTTCAATTAATTTATCAACATCCTGAAAAGGTAATGAATCCTAAATGGAGAATGAAACAGGTTTTGGAAGAGTCCTGGAACGTTCAAGATGAAGATTTGGCTCAATTTGGTATTCAAAAATCATGGCTTACAAGATTCCCACAGGAATTGTCTGGTGGGGAGCTTCAAAGATTTTCAGTATTGAGATCCCTCAATCCAAATACAAAATTCCTGATTGCTGATGAGATGACTACAATGCTTGATGCAATTACCCAAGCACAAATCTTGGATACTGTTTTAAAAATAGTTAAAGATAGAAAAATGGGATTCTTATTGGTTAGCCACGATATGGATTTGGTGGATACAATCTGTGATGATAAGATATATTTAAAGGATATCAATGCTGCTATGAAGTAGCTATTTAAAAATTTTTAATATTTTTTATTTTTATACTTAAACCACCTATTTTATTTTTTATTTTTTTCACATCTAACAATCTATTTTTCCATTTTTTTATTTTATTTTCAGAAGATCTTTTTTTTAAATTTTCAATAAAAAAATAGTAAAAAATAGTTAAAAAATAGTTAAAAAATAGTTAAAAAATAGTAAAATAATTAATTTCATGTAATTACATGAAATTAAAAAATAAATTAAAATAGTTCTTTAGTAATTTTCTCTGAAATTTCTCAGTAATCTGGAAAATATGGAAATATTTGATGGCGGTTGTTCAATTTCCTCTTTTTTAAACCATTTTGCCTTGGTGATTTCATTTTCATCCACCTTGATTTCTCCAGACTTGTATTTGCAGATGCAGCCTATCATCAAGGAATTTGGGAATGGCCAGGATTGGCTTCCAAAGTATTGGACATCTTCCACTTCAATTCCCACTTCTTCCATAACCTCTCTTTTGACTGCTTCCTCAATGCTTTCTCCAGCTTCCAAAAATCCTGCAATCAATGCATATCTTGGATATTCATGATAGGAATGTCTTGCCATCAAAATCTTCTTGGTTGGATTTCCATTTTCATCAAGGTCCTCTTCATCTTCCTTGATGATTGTAGTGATAATTGCAGGGCAAATCCTTGTAAAGCTTGTAAATCCACATTTAGGACATACTTTAGCCATTTCAATATCGGATGTAACGGTTTTTGTACCGCATCTTCCACAATATTGGTGGGTGTTTTCCCAATCTATTATTTGAATTGCCCTTCCACCAAGGTAATATGTCTCTTCATTGATATCAAAGACTTCATAAAGATTGATGAATTGCAAATTGATCTCATCATTCTCTTGCTTAAAACCTTCGCTATCAAAGTCTTCTGAGAGTTCAACTGCATAAGCATCCTTAAGGTAAAATTCTCCAAAGTAAATGCAGTTTTCAACATACTCTTCATCAATATTAAGTTCATTCAAGTCTTTGAGGAGTGGGAGTTGGTCATCTATCAATAAGAGATTCCTTTCACTGAATATGAAATAAAACTTTTTATCAGTACCTTTAGCTTTAAGATTTATTTTATAATTGTCATAAAGGCTTATGGATTCATTTGTATCGTGTTGTGTTTTCATATTTTATAATATGTTATTTTAGTTTATATCTTTAATTATCAATCCTCGGTTTTTTTCAATTCAATAGCTAAATATTTATATTTTTAATAAAAAAATTAATATTAAAAATTAATATGAAAATTATTTTAAAATTATATTAAAATTAATATGAAAATTAAAATTATTTTTAAAATTGTTTTTTGTGATTGTTATGAAACGAACTGCCTTAAAGATTGCTTACATTGGAACTCACTTTCATGGTTTTCAAAGACAGCCTGATGTAAGAACCGTTGAAGAGGAACTGATTTATCATCTGAGAAAATTAGGCTACATAGATGATTTGAAGGCTTCAAGGTTCAGAATAGCTGGAAGAACAGATGCGGGAGTTCATAGTTTAGGAAATGTAATCAGTTTCCAAAGCGAGAAGGAAGTTCGTATCAATCAGATAAACAATAGCTTGCCTGATGATATTCAGATAATCGCTTGGGCACCTGTGAGATTTGGATTCAAGCCAAGATACGCCAAGATGCGTTGGTATAGGTACATACTCTTTGAAGAGGATTTGGACATGGATCTTTTAAGGCAAACTGCTGAAGTCTTTAAGGGAACCCATAACTTCACTAATTTTACAAAAAGAAAACAGAAGACAACTGAAAGGACAATTGAAGACATCATAATATCCAAACCAAAAATTGATGAGGCAGATAAGAATAGGAACAATGATTTCGCTCATTTAAACAAGACTTACGCCCCTATCTTCATAGACATTTATGGTGAAAGCTTCTTATGGAATATGGTTCGTAAGATGATGAGAGTCTTCTTGGATGTAAATTATGGAAAGCTCACTCTTGATGATGTTAGAAGGTTATTGGATCCGGAAGAAGATGAACCAAGAGCATATATCAAGGTTGTAGAACCTGATAATCTTATCCTTATGGATATTGGATATGATGGAATAAGATTCAGATATGATGACTATGCTTGTGAAAGGTTCAGAAGATATTTGGTGGATAATCTATTTTGTCTGCAAAAGACTTATTCTGTTACAGAATCTATGTTAAATTGTTTAGACGATTTAAGGTAAATCTTTATTTAGAATAGCTTTTTTGTTATTTTTTCTTTTAAAATTTATATATTGTTCCAATAAAATATTTCTGAAGAATACTTAATTCTTTTATTAATTATGGAGGTAACAATATGATTAAAGCTATTATTTGTGCTATTTTATCTTTCATTATCCCAGGTTTAGGTCAAGTTGTTGCTGGAGATTTAAAAAAAGGTATCATATTATTTGTACTTGCATTAATAATGGGTTTCTTAGCTGCAATTGTATTCAAACAATGGCTTGTAGGTATTATTAACTTACTTATCTCAATTTATGCAGCATATGATGCTTATGTTATGGCAAGTGAATAAATAAATTATTTTAAATAATTTTTTTATTCTTTTTTTAAAATTTCTTTTTATATTAATTACGATACGGTATTTTATCGCTATTTTTAATTGAATTAATCCAAATATTCATTTTTTTCTCTCATTTTATCTAAAATAAGTTTCATGGACTCTTTTTCAGACTCATTTCCCACCTTTTGACAGACTCTATTCAGCTCTTTCATATGAGTCCAGATTATATCCTGTTTATCTTTGTATTTATGATTAAATCTGCAGTAATAGACAAGGCTTTCTATAACAGCATTCATGGCTCTGTTTAGAGGAACAATCTCATTATTATCACTGATGTAAATGTCTTCAACTTCACAGGTTACTACATTTCCAATTCCATCATTGTAGTCATTTTCCCTCTTCTTTTCTATTGTCTTGATGACATGTGCCTTGAAGAATCCTAAAGAGTCTTTTATCATTGGGAAATCATTGAATTGATTAAAATATTCATCATCAAGTTCTCCAAGAGTGGAATAAGTAAAAATAAGAGGATTCTTTGTGATGTTTACAATCAGTTCTCCATTTTCCAGGATGTTCAGGTGGGTGTGAACGCAGTTGTCCAAATGAATGACAATATGATTTGAGTCCTTGCAGATAACTCCAATAGGTGCAGCATTTTTGACATGCTCATTGCTTTGAGTAGTGACAATTGTTTCATAGAGCTGTCCTTTGAACATGTTTAATGATTCTAAATTGGCTGCCTTTTTATAGTGTTTATTGTTTATATTTAGTTTTTGGTTCATGCTTGCCCTCAATAATTATTTTGAATACTCTAATTATATATTTTTTATTTTTTTATTTTTTTATTCCCCCTTTTTAATTAAACTATATATTATTTGAAGAACATAATTTTATATAATATAAATTATTATAAAATTTATCAAATTATGAACAAATATTATCAACTAACTTAAAGGATGTCTAAAAATGAAAATAGCTATTGTACTTGGAACAAGACCAGAAATAATTAAAATGGCTTCTGTTATGGATGAGATTGAAAAGAGAGGTCATGAATTGCTGCTGATTCACACTGGCCAACATTATGATAAGGAAATGTCTGGAAATTTCTTCATTGACTTGAAATTGCCTACCCCTAACTATAACATACATGTTGGATCAGGTTCCCATGGAAAGCAGACAGGCAAAATGATGGAAGGTATTGAAGAGGTCCTATTAGATGAAAAACCTGATATTCTCCTTGTTCAAGGAGATACCAATGCAGTTCTTGCAGGTGCGCTTGTTGCAAGCAAATTGCATATTCCTGTAGGTCATGTGGAGGCAGGTCTTCGTTCATTTGACGAAACCATGCCTGAAGAAATCAACAGACTTGCTGCAGACATCTGTTCCAAATTGTACTTTGTCCCAACTGAAGAGTCAGCAATAAACCTTGCAATGGAAGGAATTTCCAGAAAAAGAATATTCATCACAGGTAACACTGTTGTGGATGCATGTTTCAGAAACCTTGAAATATCCAAAAACAGGGACAAGTCAGAGTATGATGAAGGTCTTGCAGAGCTTGATATTGACAATATGAAAAACATCCTTACCTTAACAATGCACAGAGCAGAAACAGTTGATGATAAAGAAAGGTTAACCAACATTATTGAAGCTTTGGAGGAACTTGATGACATGAACATCATATTCCCAATTCATCCAAGAACAAAGAAAACAATGGAGAACTTCGGTTTGTTCGACAGATTAAATAATCTCAAACATGTTCATATCATAAAACCTGTAGGTTATCTTGATTTCCTGCTTCTCATTTCAAAATCCACAATTATCTTGACAGATTCTGGAGGATTGCAGGAGGAAGCGATCACACTTGATGTGCCTGCACTTACCTTAAGGTACAATACTGAAAGACCTGAAACAGTTACTGCAGGAGGCAATATTCTTGTAGGATCCGACAAGGAAGTCATACTTGAAAATGCAAGAAGAATTTTAGATGATGAAGACTTTGCAAATAAGATGAAATCCGCTAAAAACCCATATGGTATGGGAAATGCTGCAGAATTGATGATTAAGATTATAGAAGAGGCAAAAGCAAATGACACCCTTAAGATGGAAGCTCCAGATGAGGTGATGTCAAGCTTTACAAGAAAAATGAAGGTCATTGAAGGGGATATGAGTGTAAAGGAGTTTGAAGAGAATAACAATTCATTGATTAAGATTGCCTTTGAAGGTGAGGAAATCAAATTCCCTTATGATGATTTGAATTTAAACGGTTTAACAATTATTTATGAGGATTATGCTAATTAAGGTGGCAATATGCTTGATTTAAAAGATGTGAATGATGATTCAATATTGGTGTTTGAATACTTTACAGCTTCTGGTGTAGAGGACTTGTCAATTGTCAGTGAAGCTGTAGAACTTATCCGATCACTTGTAAGTGATTTAAAGGATGAGGATATTTATGTTTTGCTTGCAAAGCAATTTGAAGACATTTTCAGTGATTTTGACTTTGATGTCAAGACAATAATCATTGAGGAATCCTTAGAGGATTGGCTGGAAAAAGAGTCATATATATTTGATAGGGCTATGTTCATTGCTGCTGAAAATGACAATAACCTATACAATTTAACTAAATTGCTTGAATCAAAGGATATTAAGGTTTACGGCAGTGACCATTTTGCTGTTAAGCTTGCATCTGACAAGTTTGAAACCTTTGATTATTTGGCAAATAGAATCCCTCAGCCATTGACCTATAACATTCTTTTAAATAGAAAGACCTATTGGAAAAGGGCTATCCAAATCTTCTTTGACACAATCAATGGTGATTATGGTGATGGAAGCAATGACAATGCTGTTCCTATCATGCAGAAGCCTAAGGACATTCCAGTTTTGGACAATTCAGATAAGGATGTGGTAAAAGAGAACAAGCTCATTGCAAAGCCACGTTTTGGTGTGGATTGTGACAACATAAAGATCATTGCCTGCAAAAATGACATTGATGACTTGGAGGAAATATATGGCGAAGGTTCAAGATTCATTGTTCAGCCATACATTGAAGGGGATGTCTGCAGTGTCTGCCTAATAAGTGACGGCAGGGAGGCACTTCCTATAAGCTTAAATAAACAGATTGTTGAAATAGATGAAAATGGTGGTGAGTATCTTGGAGGATATGTTCCATATGAGCATCCTCTTAAAGAAAAGATCTTTAAATACGCAAAAATTGCATGTGAATATGTTCCAGGACTAAAAGGTTTTGTAGGTATTGATTTTATAATTGAAGATGGATACATCTATCTTTTAGAGATAAATTCCAGATTCACAACTTCATATGTAGGGCTTCAAAAAATAATTAATATTAATGTAGCAAAGACAATCATTGATTTGATTGATCAAAAGATAAACGTAGGGGATATAGGAGAAATAACTTACAGTTCAAAGGCAAGCTTTTATAAGAATGATGATGGGATTTTAGAAATTAAAATAGGGGAATAATTATACTTATTTGGTGATAATGTGAAAGTAGCAGGTTTTGATATTGGTGGTGCAAACACTGATTTGGCAATTGTGGAATATGAAAATGGTGAAATAAAGGATATTCAAACTGTTTTTGAATATTTGCCTATGTGGTCTGATAATGACAGATTGGGAATTACCTTGATTGATTTGATTGAAAAGATCTGTCCTATTGAAGAGATTGATGCAGTTGGAATCTCCATGACTGCAGAATTGGTGGATGCATTTGAAACCAAAACCCAAGGGGTAATGGACATTGCAACCACTTGCGAAAAATTGTTTGACTGCCCAGTAGCATACATTGGTACTGATAAGGTATTGTCACTTGCAGAGCTTATGGCAAACCCTCTTGAAGTTGCTGCGGCAAATTGGATTGCAACCTCTCAAATCGTTGCTGAGATTGAAAAGGACTGCATTTTTGTAGATACAGGAAGCACAACCACTGACATCATACCAATCAAGGATGGAAAGGAATGTGCAAAGGGCAGAACCGATTTTGAAAGGTCCGCTACTGGAGAACTTGTTTATACTGGAACATTAAGAACCAACTTAACAAGCTTTGTTGACTCCATTCCCTTGAATGGAGAAAATTACAGGGTCGCTTCTGAATTGTTTGCAATCACTGCTGATGTCTACAATGTCTTAGGATTGATTAAGGATGAGGATTATGTCTGTGCTACTGCTGATGGTGCAGGCAAATCAAAAGAGGAATCTGCAAGAAGGATTTCAAGAGTTGTATGTGCAGATTTGGATATCTTGTCAATGGAAGACATTGAAGAAATGGCTGATTATATCCATAAGGAACAGGTTAAGCAAATCGCTTCAGGTCTAAAGGAAGTTAGTGAAAGAGAAGGATTGGATAAGGTTGTTGTAACTGGCCTTGGAAAGGATATCTTATGTGCTGAAGCAGCTAAGCTATTAGGTCTTGACGTTAAGTCAATGGGAGACTTTTACAGTGATGATGAATGTACAGTTGCTCCAGCTATCGGTACTGCCATCATGATGAAGAATTACTTGGACTAAACGTTTATCTAATCATTCTATTTATTAAAAATTTTTTGATGATATTATGGGAAAAAAGGCTAAAATTATCCTAGTAAGTTTAATAATAATCCTTGCAGCTGTTTTTGGATTTTTTATTTTAACTGAAGGAAGCTCTGAACTTGTCGGTGAAAATGACTTAGGTTCAGTTACAAGGATTGATCATTCATATTCAGATAATGCTTCCTTAAAAATAGCAGTTGTTTCTGGAATGCATTCAAGAGAAAAACTTCATATATTTGTTCTTCCCTTAGTGTGCAGATACTTTGCATTGACTCATAGGGATGTTGATGTAATCAACTATCGTGTTCAGGTAACTGATTCTCCTGAAGACTTTAATAAGGGTCGTGCCAATGGAGAGTCTCTTGTTCATGACTATGTCGTTTCTGATGTGGCAAAGCAAGATCCTGATTTGGTTATCATAGGTCATGACCATGAGCCGAATTATGGTGCAGGATATTATATAGCCACTCCAACAATGGATAATGCATCTGTAGACTTGGCTGAAGAAGTTACTGGAGATATTGGATTCAATTATTATAAGAGAAACAAGACAAGACCTGCTAAAAGCACATCAATCAAGACTGTAGATAATCCTCTTGTTAAAACAGGAACTCTTGTGTTTGTTTATGAAATCCCTGAGACAGATATGCGTTCTGTTGCATTTTGGGAATCTTATAAGCTATTGGAAGCTTCCTATAATCATTTAAAAAATTAATTTTAGATTTTTGGAGCTTCTTTTAATCTTCTAGAAAAACTGTTTAAAAATCAAAAGTTATGCTTAAATTTATTAATAATTAAGAATATAATTATAAATGTATATTGTAAAAAATTTTTTTTGAGGCAAATAATGGATTCTGAAATATTTAAAATACTCATTGCTGTTTTAGGTGCAGTTTATTTTATGCTGCCTGCATATGTTTCTAACCTCAGTGGCCTTGCATTTGGTGGAGGAAAACCTATAGATGGTGGAAAAAACTATAAAGATGGGCGTAGGCTTATCGGTAATGGGGTAACATGGAAAGGTTTCATGAATGGAACCATCCTTGGAACATGTGTTGGTCTAGTTTTAGGAATAATCGGCACATACTTTGGAGATTTAAGCGCTTTAACTGGTGGGGTAATAGATCTTCATGTTTATGGCAGTATAGTTGGCGGTTTGATTTTAGGATTCCTTATGGCTTTTGGTGCATTGTTTGGTGATTTGGTCGGAAGTTTCATTAAAAGAAGAATGGGCCTTCAAAGTGGACAGCCAGCTCCATTTATGGACCAATTGGATTTTGTTTTAGGTGCACTTGTATTTGCTTTATTGATGGTTAGAATCAGTTGGAGCCTATTCATTATTATCATATTGCTCTCACTTATTTTACATTTAGGTGCTAACACTATTGCTTATTTGCTTGGAATCAAGGATGTTTGGTACTAATCAAGCTTTAAGAAAAGTTTGCTTAGTCATCAAAAATATCCACCAAAGGCTTTTGTTCATCTGTTTTTATGATTGGGGTTTCTTCTCTTTTTTTACCTTTATCATCTCGTTTTCTGAATCTCCAACCGTATTCCTTAAGCTCTTTTTCACTGACGCCATATCTGTTGGCTACCCATCTTAAGCCGTGTTCTTCAACTTCTGCCTTAACATCTTCAGGATCATTGAAGCTTATCGGTTCAATATTTTCATATTCTTCGAGTATTGTTAAAATTCTATTGTTTGGGATGTTGTTTAATTTAATCCACTCACTTAATTTCATATTCTGCACCTAAACATAATTTTTTCTTTTATTTTATCTTAAATACTATTTATCTTCTTTCTATTACTTAAT
>NZ_JAZNIB010000270.1:0-2708 GCF_045577275.1 Methanobrevibacter sp. | reverse complement strand
AAAATAAAAAAAATAAAAAATAAATTTTTAAAAAATGTGGAAAAATTAGAGATCAGTTGCTTCTGCATTAAATACGTCGATAATGAGGTCTCCATCAACTAAACCTGCAATATTTTCTCCGAATTTAAGAAAATGATCAGTTTGTAAGTGTGCACCTAATATTTCTTTGGATTCCCATTGTTCTACAAATAACAATGTGCCATCACCTGTATTTGCATACAAGTTGTAATCTACATTTCCATCTTCTTTTCTTGAGTTTTCAATTAAGTCTTGTGCAAATTCTACGATTTTTTCACAAGCTTCTTCATCTTTAGGGATTGCTTTTGCTAAAACTATTATCATAAAATCACCAAATTTATAGATAGTTAAATTTATTATATCTTTTTAAAGATAAAAAGATATCTAATTAAAACGGAGATATTAAAATGAGATTTTCTATTTTTAAGTTAAATATATTAGAAAATTATGATAAGAGGCGACAATAATTTTCTAAATATTTAACTTTGGTTGAGAAAAACATCCAATTCTATGAGCATTATATCTAAACTTTGTTCAAATATAAATAGACAGAAATTGTTTATTCATCAAATTTTGGAATTCCAGTGATTCTGAGTCCACCGTAATGGGATCTGTATTTAATGTTCAATCCTATTAAGAGAGGTGTGATCTTTTCAATAACTCTGGATTTTTCTAAAATTCCGGTATCAATTGTTCTGACTCCTGGGAGTTTGTTTATGAGTTCTGTAGCGATTTCTTTTGCTTCATTATCATCTCCAGCAATCAAACAATCACAATCAATATCATTTGGAATGTTGGATAAGTGAGAGTTACTTATATTACAGAATGCACAGATTACCTTTGCACCTGTTCCATCTAAAATCTTAGCGGTTCTTTCTGCTGCTGAACCTTCCATCAAGTCAATGAAACGGAATGGTTTTCCACCGATAGCTGTTTCGAGTGGTACTGTAGCATCAAGGACAATCTTATCAGTACAGAATTCTTTTATTCCTTCAAGTGTAGGTTTTTGAGCTGCAAGAGGTACTGTGAGAATTAAAACATCTCCAGCTTTTGCTGCATCTTCATTTGCCATACCTACAATGTTTAAATCATAATCTTTAAGTTCTTCGATTGTTTCTTCAACAACAGTCAAAGCTTTTTCTTCTTTACGGGAACCTACAATAACCTCAACGCCTTCTATTGCAAATCTCTTTGCAATTCCTAAACCTTGAGGACCAGTTCCTCCAATAACTGCAACTTTCATTTTTTCCTCCACAATTATCTGAATAAATATTAATTTAAAAAAAAAGTAATGGAAATTAATCCATTACTTTTTTAACATCCATTTTACTACTATTAATGAGCTTAGTCAAGGTCTAACATTACAACAGGTTTGATTAAGTCTTTAGGTTTTTCTTTCATTAAGAGTAAAGCATCTTCGATTTTTTCAAGACCTTTGAATTTATGGGTAACTAATAATTCAGGATCTTGTCTGCCGTATAATGCTAAGTCAGCAAGTCTTTCCATTCTTACTGCTCCACCAGGACATAATCCGTTTTTAATGTTGATGTTGGACATACCGCAACCCCAGAGTTCACGTGGGATTAATACGTTGTCAGCACCACTTAAGTAGTTTACGTTGGATACGGTTCCTCCTGCTTTTGCTGAACCGATAGCTTCTTTCCATGTGTTTTCTAAGTTACCACCAGCAATAATTACGGAGTCTACACCTGCACCGTCAGTGAGTTCTCTGACTTGGTCATCAATTGCACCGTTCTTATAGTTGATGATGTCAGTTGCACCGTATTTTTTAGCAACTTCGACAGAAATTGGACGAGTACCAGCTGCGAATAATCTACCTGCACCTAAAAGTTTAGCACCAGCAATAGCGGAAAGACCTACTGCACCAATACCAATAACTAATACGGATCCACCTAATGGAATATCTGCGTTTTCAGATCCCATCATACCAGTAGACCACATGTCGGTTAACATTACAGCAGCTTCTTCTGACATTCCATCTGGAATTAAGGTTAAGTTTGCATCAGCCATGTTTACATGGAATCTTTCACCGAATACACCGTCTTTGAAGTTGGAGAATTTCCAACCACCGAGAGGTTCCATGGTTTGTGAAGGGTATCCTCTTTGAGCAGCTTCGTCATCCCAGTCAGGGGTGATAGCAGGTACAATTACACGGTCACCAGGTTTGAATTTTTTAACCATGCTACCTACTTCAACAACTTCACCAACAGCTTCGTGACCTAAGATCATGTCTCTTCTGTCACCGATTGCACCTTCCCAAACAGTGTGAATATCTGAAGTACATGGGGATACACAAGTTGGTTTAATGATTGCGTCCATTGGTCCACATTCAGGTACTTCTTTTTCTACCCAACCGATTTCATTGAGTCTTTTCATTGCAAATCCTTTAAAAGTTGCCATCTTTTTCACCTCAAATAATTTAAAAATATTTATATAATCCATTTTTTTCAAAAAGAAAAAATTCTTCTTAAAAACATTGAAAACAGTAAAAATCTTAAAAAAATCAAGATTTAAAACTATTTAAAACCCTTATTTTCTAAAGAAACAATAAATAATCAAGTTAATTTAGAAACCAACAGATTATATATAAATACTTTCTAAATAAAGATTTAAAAAATTTCATATATAAAATTTACTATTTTTTTATAGATTAAAATCAAATTAAAGGA
>NZ_JAZNIB010000269.1:0-1959 GCF_045577275.1 Methanobrevibacter sp. | reverse complement strand
CTTGGTCATTGCAGCTGCTAGAAAGGTCTTAGGCCAACATATTTGGCAGGCAGGTGCACAAAAAGGTCTTGCCCGTTCCCGTATAGACTTGTCACATTACAAACGTATCACCTCAGAAGAGCTTAATGAAATCGAAAAGCTTGCAAATGAATATGTTATGATGAATATCGATTTGGACATCAATTGGTTAAGCCGTGATGACGCTGAGAAGGAATATGGATTCACCTTATACCAAGGTGGTGTAGTACCAGGTTCCCAAATCCGGGTTGTAAAGATTCCAGGAATAGATGTGCAGGCATGTGCAGGTACTCACCTTGACAGAACAGGTGAAGTTGGTCCAATCAAGATCAATAAAACCGAAAGGGTTCAGGATGGTGTAGAGAGAATTGACTTCTCTGCAGGTCTTGCAGCTATTGATTCCATTCAAAACGATAAGGAAATCCTTAGGGAAAGTGCAGGCATATTCAGTGTAACCAATGAGCAATTGCCAAAAACCTGTGACAGGTTCTTCAGCGAATGGAAAGCTCAAAAGAATGAAATCGCTAAACTCCAAAAGGAAATTGCTAATTTGAAGGTAGCCACATTGGCTGATAATGCGATTGAAGTCAATGGATTGAAAGTCTTGAAGGAAATAATTGCTGGAGATATTAAGGAGCTTCAAAAGATTGCTCTTGACTTTACCGACAATGAAAAGGCAGATGTCGTATTCATTGGTAATAATGAAGGTAAGATCGTCGGTGCAGCTACTAAAGACTGTGGAATTCAAGTAAATTCCATCATCAAGGAAGCAGCTTCTGTACTTGGAGGTGGCGGTGGTGGCCGTCCTAACTTAGCTCAAGGAGCAGGTCCAAATGCAGATAAGATGGCTGAAGCTTTAGATTTAGCTGTAGAACTTTTAAATAAAAATTAATTAATTCTTTAATTATTTTTTATTTTATTTTTTTGATTATTTTTATAACAATCGTTATATTTATAAACTATAAATTAAATATATAAAAAGATAAAGATATAATTAAAAGAAATATTTAAATTATTATTCTAATATCTTTCATTTTAAAAATTATTTTGTTTATTGAGGAATTTTATGAAACATGATTTAATTATAGCTCGTTATGGTGAAGTAGGAATAAAGAGCAATCGAGTTAGAAGAAGATTTGAAAATCGTTTAATAAATAATATAAAGGCATCCATAGATGCAGAAGTTAAAGTTTATCAAGCAAGAATTTTTATTTTCCCAAAGGATTTTGATGATGCATTAGAAAAGCTAGAGAGAATATTCGGTATAGTTTCATATTCTCCGGCTGTTTCTACAAAAGCCACCTTTGAGGATATTGAGGAGTCCCTTTCTTCATATGCTGAAAAGCTTCATGATGAAGGATTATTGGATGAGAACACCAGATTTGCAATTAGTTGCAGGAGGGTGGGAAATCATGAATTCTCATCTCAGGAAATGGCAGCATTTGCAGGTGCAGTTGTAGTGCGCAAGTATTCATCTCCTGTTGATTTGACAAATCCTGAACTTACAATTTACCTTGAAGTCAGAGACAATGATGCATACATTTTCCATGAAAAGATTTCAGGTCCTGGAGGATTGCCTCTTGGAACTCAAGGAAAGGTTGTAGCACTTGTATCAAGTGGTATAGATTCTCCTGTTGCATCTTATTTGATGATGAAAAGAGGTTGTCAGGTAATAGCTTTATACTGTGATAATAATCCATATACAAGTCCTGAAGCGCTTAAGAACTTTGAAGATTTAATAGATCAATTAAATCTTTATGCAAGCGGTGCGCCAATCAAAAAGAGAGTTGTTAAGTATGGGGATTATTTAAGCACCTGTAAGGCTGAGGCACCAGATAAGATGACCTGTGTCTTATGTAAATCAGGAATGTATAAGCTTGCAGGAAAGCTTGCCAAAAAGCTTCATGCAGAAGCGGTTATTGACGGAAGCAGTTTAGGTCA
>NZ_JAZNIB010000268.1:0-9458 GCF_045577275.1 Methanobrevibacter sp. | reverse complement strand
AATTAAAAAAAAACTATTTTTACAAAACAATTTTAAAAAAAAAAAAGCATTCACACTATTTTTAAGTATGATTTTATCTAGATTTTAAATATGATTTTAAAATATTATATAAAGTAATTTAAAACTATTTTTTCTCTTTATGAGCGGTTATAATTGTATAGCTGGATGCATTTACAGTTATTATGATGCCATCCACAGTTACATAATAATTTTTACCTTTTCTTTCAATAACTGCATTATCCTGTTTTATTTTATCTATGCAGTATTCTACAATGTCTTCAACATCTACACCGATGTTTCTCTTTATTCTGCCCACACCCATTTCAGTAGTGTGGACCTTATCAAGATTATCCAATAATTCCATTATGAATCTCCAAACAATTAATTAATGATAAAATGCATTATTCCCCAATGAAAGTTAAATCAATTGTCCTACTTCTTCTTGGACCATCCAATTCAATAAAGAATATTGATTGCCAAGTTCCAATGTCTAATCTTCCATCAACTATAGGAATGGTTTCAGATGAACCAAGTAAGAATGCCCTAATGTGAGATGCTGCATTATTATCAATAAAATCATGCTTATAATTATCTTTTTCTTTGACTACATCTTTCAAGACCTTTTCAAAATCGCTTAAAAGCCCTTTTTCATTTTCATTTACAGATATTGCACTTGTAGAATGCTTTGTAAATATGTTGACAATACCATTATTCATTTGAGTTTCATCATCTTTATTGAAATCATTTAAAATAGCTACAATATCTCTTGTAATGTCAATTATTTGAAAATTAGAATTTGAATCAATCTTTAAAGATCTTTTTATTACAACCATCCAATCACCATACTTAAACCATAGCGAATTCTTAATATTCTGCAAAAAATATTGTTAAAGAAATAAAATATAAAATGTTTATTCAACATTAGGATATTTCTTAACCCTAACAAGAACAAATGGAATAGCTAAAACCATCATTAATATGGATCCAAAGAAAATGTAGGTCATATCTATAACATCTATAATCATACCACCAATCATTGTACCAATAAATATTGACATATTACACATCAACAGGAAAATACCATTTGCAAACTCAGGAGATTGCCTAACAGAGGATGTGACCCAATATTGTGAAACGGTATATGCAGACCCATCAAATATTGAAAAGATCATTAAAATAAAAAATTCCATAAATGGAATTCTAACAAATGTTCCTAATATAAAGATTGTTGCAGCAAATCCAATAGGATAAAATAGAACTGTCCAGTTTGCATTTTTTTGAATGCAATAACCTGACAAAGTTGTTCCTACAAGTGAAATCAGACCCATCAAAAGCAGTGTTATGAATAGGAATTCCGCATTCATCTTAGTCACTTCAGCCAAATAGGTCGGAATGTAATTATAGGTGATACTTATTCCAACAACCATAAAGAAAACATAGAGGATTGAAATTAAAAACAATTTGGATTTTGCATGACTGACTTGCAAAGCAACAGGCTCCTTGTTTCCTTCAAAATTTGGAATAAAGAGATAAGTTAAGATAAATGCTACAACATTTATTGCACAATACCACATCATTGCACTTTGATATCCATAACTCAATCCCAAATAGGAAGTGATGGAAAGCCCTAAGATACTTCCTGCTGAAATACCTAAAACAACCTTATTTGTATCTTTTGGACTGATTTTTCCAACAATGGTTAAAGCTGAACTAACAGCTACCGGATAGAAAAATGCAGGGATAATCCTAAAAATCAGCGCAATATAGTATTCAGTCATAAATATATCCATAAGATTACATACTGCTGTAATTAATAATACTGCCAGTATAAGTTTCTTCTTCTCAAAATGTGAAAAAAGAGCAGGTAAAAATAAGCTAGAAATACCTAGTGTTCCTGCAAAGATGCTAGCATACAAACTAGCAAAATAAATTGAAACATTAAAGTAAACCTGTATGACAGAAATAAGACCAACTAAACTTAATAATGTGGACATTGCAAAACATACTGCAGCCAATGACCATACAATTTTTTTCACCATATTCTATTATATGTAAAGTATAATTTATAAAGTTAGTGAACAAAGAGTTAGAAATAAAATAATAAAAAATTAGAGAATCATCCTAAAAATTAATAAATACATTTAAGAAAATGAACAAACAAAAAAATTAATAATGAATATAAGCATAGGTGTATAAATGGCAAACAATAAAAAACCTTCATTACACAGACAGAACTCAAATAAAGGATCTCTCTATCCCACTAACAATAAATCCTCGTTTCAGAGAAATGGGAGAAATAATAGAGGAAGTTATAGAAGAAACAGTAGGGGAAGCAATAGAACAAATACTGGAAATGGGATAGATTATCAAGCATTATTGCTTACAATACTATCAGCAATAGTTGCAATACTGCTTTCAATATTATCACTCATAGCACAAGGACTTTCCTTTATTTTTAGAGAAATGAAGAAAAACCCTAAAATGGCTAGGAATGTCATAGGAATCTTAATCATAATATTGGCTATACTGTTTGTTGCCAGTGCCTTAAATTCAAATGACAATGGAAATCAGGAGATAACTGCTCCAAGTACATTAATAGGGAACAATACAATAGGAACTGTGTATAAGGAAGGTCCATATGGAAATACAGAATCTGATGTTAAAATAGCTTATATTCTTGGAGTGCATCCAAGAGAAAAAGGAGCCCATCAGCTAATGGAACAGGCTTTAAAAGAAAAAGCAGGCAGTTTAAACTGCAGTTACTACTTATATAAAATCAATGTAAGCGCTGATTCAACAGATTTTGCAGCAAGCAGAATGAATGGACAAAAATTAGCCCAGGAATTTGCTGTTCCAGATATGATTAACAATAACTTTACTTTTGCTGTTGATGTTCATTATAGTAACGGACATTGGGGGGTTTCAAGGTTTATGTTCACTCCTAGAGAAAACAATACATTATCCAATCAACTTGCTCATGCCATCTGTGATAACTTTGAATGGATGACCTATTATGTGCCTCCAGACCCAACAAGTCCTGCATATGTGACAGAACCATTAAACGACGGCAATGTAAGTGCAGTTATCTATGAAGCATATACAGGAGATGCCACTGATGTCACATTAGAACATGACAGAGAACTAGTTAATTTCATTGATAACTGGAATTTTACCGATGAATCAAATGAAAAACACTTTTTATTCTTTTAAAAATAAAAATGGGAAAAATAAATAATAATTGTTAAAAAAATTAGAAAAATTAGAAAAAAATTAAAAAATATTGAGAATATTAAAAAATATTGGAAATATTAAAAAAAATAAAAAAGATAGAAATTAGTTATTTGAGTTTATCTCTAATTTCTAAAATCTTTTTTATGTGTTTGCAGTGATTCTTTTTATCACTTAACTTAACTCCCCCAAATTTCAAGTTTTCTTTTCGGTATTTAAAGTCTTCACAGTCGCAGTTAACTGTGTCTTCTAAAAGATCAAAAGTGATAATATAATGCTTATTTGAAGATTTGCTTTTTATATAGTAATCTTCCCATTCATCATTTTTAGATACTTTCTCAATTATCATCTTATCGTCATATTAATAAAATCTGAATCAATCAAGATTATTCTATATTAATCTTGATTTTTTCATTTCTTTTTTGTTTTGCCTCTTTAATATCATTTAATTTTTCTGTAAACTCTTTTGCATTTTGCAATTTGGTTTCAATTTCAGAAAGCTCCTCCTTAAGCTGCATTTCATCTCTTTTTAGTGAATTGATATAATCTTCACTGCCATTGTTGAAATCTTCATAAATCTCCAAGATTTCTCTTGCTGAAAGAATTGATTCTTCCTTCAAGAATTTTTTGGTATGAGGTTTCACTCTTACGCTTAAAGGTTGCAATCTTTCTTTTTCACCACCTTTTCTTCCGGAAGCTTCTGTTTTGGATTCTTCATAAGCATCCCAGAATTCAGCGTTTAAATCTTGCAAGATTTTGACTCTGTCTTTAAAGATCTGCTCTAAATCCCAGATATCAAATTCATCGGCATCTTCATAATCTTTAGATTTGAATCCGGAGTTGTCAAATTCATAATTATTGCTTTTTTGATTGTTCTCTTCATTATTATCAGGCATTTTTCTCCCCCAATTAGTTGTTCTTACTACCCATATATTGAATAGCAATATGATGTAATACACAAAGAATTTTTGTATACTATTAGATTGTCATACAAAATATATAAATGTATTCATTTTTATCCGAAAATCAATAAAAAATAAAACAATATAAATAGGAATAAAATTTAATAATAGGAATAGAATTTAATAATAGGATAAAATTTAATAAAATAAGATATAAACATATAAAGCATAATTAAATTAGAGACAATACGTGAAATAATGAAAAAGATATACTTAATTTTACCAATCATTGCAGGAATAATGTTTGGATCCACAGGCATATTTGTCAGAACATTAACAGAAAACGGAGTGGATTCAACCACACTTCTTTTCTTACGTTTCTCAATAGCTGCCATATTCATGATTATTGCTATTTTATTTACTGACAAAAGCCTATTCAAAATCAATAAACAGGACATTCCTTTATTTGTACTATGTGGATTATGCATCCTTGGATTGAATTTATGCTATAACAGTTCAATCAATACTGTCCCATTATCTCTTGCAGCGATATTATTAAGTACAGCACCTGTTTTTGTATTGATACTTGAATATTTCCTATTCAATGAAAAGATAACAACAATTAAAGTACTTTCAGTAATCCTTGTATTGATTGGATGTACATTGGTTACTGGATTGCTTGAAGAAAATTCAGTCAGCATTTCATTATTAGGAATAATAGCAGGAATTGGTTCTGCCATCTTTTGGGCAATTTATTCCGTATCTTCAAGAAAATCAATTGATATGGGTAGGCATACATTTACAATATTATTCTACTCTTTGATTACAATTACAATAGTGATCATACCATTTACCAATTTCACTCAAATTACTAACTTCGTTTATTTGAATCCAATCCCAAACATCTTATTTCTGATGTTGCATTCATTGGTTTCATTCGCATTGCCTTATATATGCATTACAATATCCTTGAATCATTTGGATGCAGGAACAGCAGTTATTCTATCCTCTGGAGAACCAGTGGCTGCCCTTTTATTTGGAGTTATATTCTATTCTGAAATCCCTACTGCTCTAATGGTTTGTGGAGTGTTCATTACAATTATAGCATTGATAATATTGAGTAGAAGCTCTTCAAATGAAAATAATAAAAAATTAGAAAATTAAAAGAATCATCAATTATCTAATTTTATATCTTGCTTTCTTATTTATAGGAGTGTAAAAACCAAATTCCTCTTCTATAGCCTGAATTTTTCTTTCCTTTTTTCTAACTTCATTTAAAATCTTTTCCCTTCTTAAATTCCTTTTTTCATGCTTTTCAAGATTCTTTTGGAACTCAGTTTGGAAATGAGAATCAAATTTATTGACTATTCCATAAAAATTCAATATAAAATCCTTAAGAGATTTTTCTAATGGTCCTTTTTCATCTTCTATTTCAGAAAATGAAACATCCATAACTAATTTTAACGCAAAAG
This sequence comes from Methanobrevibacter sp., assembly GCF_045577275.1. Classification (GTDB taxonomy): domain Archaea; phylum Methanobacteriota; class Methanobacteria; order Methanobacteriales; family Methanobacteriaceae; genus Methanobrevibacter. Next base: position 3,856 of record NZ_JAZNIB010000268.1, on the reverse strand, counting down.
GACCTACGCCTATAATTTTTAATGAATACTCCACATCACCTATTGTAAAATAAACTTTAGAAAAACGATATTGCTCAAATACATATGGCAAATCGCCAGTAGAATAACCTATTAATTCATCTAATGATCTTTCAATAGGTTTTGGAGAACCTTTTATTGATGGATACCTTATAAAAACTCCTACTTCCATTATGCTCTCTCTAACATTAAATATTTTGAAATCATAGCTATAATTTTCTATATCTTCAGAAAATTGCTTATTAAGAATCAATGATTTATCACCAGATACAACAACTTTTACAGGGTATTCATTAAGATTTATAGACATTCTTTCACTCCTAATCATACAAAAATTAACTTATTCAAACATTCACAACTAAAATTAAATCAAATAAATGAAAAAGAATTAAAGGATAAGCAAAATACTTATAAGTTTAAGGAATTGCTTAATTCTTTAAATCTGTTTCTTATTGTAACTTCAGTTACTCCAAGAGTTTTTGCGATTTCGGTTTGGGTCCTGCGTTCTCCAACCAACATGGAGGCCCAATACAAACTTGCAGCGGTAATGCTTGCAGGATCTTTTCCTGAAGTCAATCCGGATTCTGCAGCTAAATCAATTATTTCAAATGATTTAACTTCAGCTTCAGGGGATAAACCTAATTTGCTTGCAAATCTTGGAACGTAATCGTTTGGAGATATGAGAGGTAATTTTAAACCTAATTCCCTATTAAGGAATCTGTAATTTTTACCAATGGTTTTCTTATCCAAACCGGTTCCTTCAGACATTTCATCCAAGGTACGAGGAACTTTGCATTTTCTGCATGCAATGTAAACTGTAGCTACTAAAAGTTTATCGATGCTTCTGCCTCTGACTAAATCCATATCCAAAGCTTCTCTGTAAATAGTTGCAGCTTCATATTTAACACTTTTTGAAAGAGATAAATTAGAAACTAGCAATGCCAATTGACCTAATGCTCTGGACAAGTTCCTTTCACGAGGACTGCTTACACGCATTCTGCCTTGCCATTTTTTTAGGCGGTGCCATTGAGCCCTATTTTTAAAGTTTCCTTTATTTGGGTCAAAATCGGTAGATATTCCGCCATCGTGAATGGTAATATCTTTAGGTGCACCATTTTGACCGTAGGAATTGCCATCTTTATCTCTAGCAGTTCCTCTTATAGTGGAATCTACGATATTTTCTTCAATTACCACACCACAAACTCCACAGGATTTTTCGCTGCGGGTGTAGTCGATGGAAATTTTAGTGGATCCACAAGCTGGGCATACATCTGCATCAGCTATTTCAACTGCAGGTCTGATTTCTCTTCTACGTCTTGATTTGCGATTCAAGAGGGAAGAATAATCTCCATCCAATTTGTTTTTAAAATTAGTTTTACTGTCTAATACGCTATTCTTGTTCATTGTGTTTGTCTCATTCATAGTTATCATTTAAATATATTAATTCAGATTACTACTTCATTATCAAGACTTTTAATAAATTGGGAAGTATGGTTTTATTTGTAAAGTGGGATAACAAAGTTGACAGTTAAATAGTAATTAAATTATACTATTAAATTAACATAAGAACGAAAAAAAGAAATGTCCTTCAACAAATGAAATTTGATAAATTACTACAATTCAATTAAATGGTGTTAATTGAAAGCTAAGCTTCTGGTATAACTTAGCACGAATCCAAGTCGCGGTATATGATGTGTTGGGACTAAGTGTCCCCTTACTTATGATAGAGTTACTACAATTACAATAATAAAAATTAATAATTGCAAAAATCCTTATTTTTAGTGATATATGATAAATCAATCCTTTTTGGTGAAACAGATTAATTTTTGGTGTTTTCAATAAAAATAAAAAGATTTTAGAAAAAATCATTTCGAGGATTTTTCTAAAAAATTTATAATCTATATCTTCAATTATCTATCAGTATATATACTATGCATCCGTAGTATATAAATGTATCGAATAAAGTGAACTAATAGTCTTCTTTCAAGACTTTCAATTCTCCAGTTACAATGTCAATGATAAGACCATGTACTGGAACTTCAGGAATCAATGGGTGGTTCTTGATCTTTTCCACTACATTGAGGACATTTTCTTCCTCATCATTAAATCCACCGATCCATTCTGCCAAATCATATTTAGCAATGTCTTCTTCTTTAATGCCTCTTGCAAGCATCTTTTCCTTTAAAGCATCTGCATCAGCACCTGCCATACCACATTCGGTGTGGCCAACAACCAACACTTCTTCTGCTCCTAAGTTGTATAATGCTGCACCAATAGATCTAATTGCATCTTCTCCTACAATGGAGTTTCCTGCATTTCTAACTATTTTTGCATCTCCTCTTTTAAGTCCTAAAGCAGGTTCAAAGAAGTCGATTAATCTGCAATCCATACAAGTTAGAATAGCTAACTTCTTTTGTGCATGGTGAGACATTTCTTCGCCTTCAAAATTTTCTACAAATTTCTTGTTGTCCTCTAAAATACCATCTAATATAGTCATAAAAATTACCTCAAAAACTTTAAGACCGATAAAGAAAATCAATTATCAATAGCCTTTAAAATTAGATTATTATGTATAGAATCAGTATAAATTCAAGCAAGAAAATCATACTATTTTATATAATAACATATGTTTTCCAAACTATATAAAAGTATCTTAATTGTATTGAAAAATAATTATTTCAATAAATAAACGTTTAAAATAACTTGAAAAAATTAAAAAGAATAGTAAAAATAATAAAAATAATAAAAATTAGAATAAATAAAAAATTAGAATAAATAAAAAAGAAAAAGAAAAAGCATTTACTTAATCATCATCAAGAAATGCCAATTTAATGTTATCAACTATTTCAGAAAACTTTTGAGTAATTTCAGAATCTGCATAAGCATTTACCATAGTGCTGTCCTTATTGGCAGATTCCGGAACTTGCTCATTCAAAGGAAGATTTCCTAAATAAACAACTCCCATATCATTTGCAAAGTTTTCTCCTTGACTTTCACCAAATATGTTAGTCTTCTCACCACAATGAGGACAGACATAATAGGACATATTTTCAATAAGTCCAATATCCTCAATATTCAACATCCTTACCATACCAACACATTTCAAGACGTCTTCCTGTGATAAGCTGTTTGGTGTAGTGACCATAATAACTGCATCAACATTAGGCAATGCCTGAAGTACAGTCAACGGTTCATCTCCAGTTCCAGGTGGGTTGTCGATAATCAAGACATCAAGGTCTCCCCAAGCGGTATCCGCCATAAACTGTTTAATGGATCCTGATTTTTGAGGACCTCTCCAAATGATAGGAGTGTCTTGTGAATCAATCAAGAATCCCATTGACATTACCTTGATTCCATTCTTGCTCATTACAGGAATCATTTCACCATGCTCGATCATGACATCCTTACCTTCAACTCCTAACATCTTAGGAATATTAGGTCCATGAATATCCGCATCGAGAATTCCTGTCAATAATCCTTTTTTCTGGAAAGCTTCTGCTAAGTTTGCAGCTACGGTAGATTTACCTACTCCTCCCTTTCCACTCATAACAGCTATTTTATATTTAATATTTTTCATATGTTCAAAGAGCCTCAATTCCTGTTCAATCATTTGCTTTTGCTGTTCAGGAGTTAAATTTGCAGCTCCATGATGTCCATGTCCATTTGCCATTTTATTCCTCATAAAAATTTCTTTAAACAGTATAATATATTGTAGTTTAGTTATTTAATAGTTTGTTTTTTTATATTTTCTTATAAATTACTATTTTTTAGATAAATGATATACATCTAAGATTCTTTTAAAATAGTAGAATATAATGATATTAAAATAATTAAATAT
>NZ_JAZNIB010000267.1:0-5314 GCF_045577275.1 Methanobrevibacter sp. | reverse complement strand
AGATTAAAATAACTTTTTGTTAATAAAATCGAAACCTTTATATATGATGAAGTGCAAGTATTATTTAGTTACAAAAACTAACTAAAAGATTTACATTAATAATTGTTGATAAATTTTTAATAAATTCTTTTAATTCTTTATTTGGTCCGAAAAATCAAATTCATTTGGTTAAAACGATTGATTAAATGGATTATTTGAATTTAAATAGAATTAATTCCTTTAATTATTTATTGATGATTAATTTGTATTTATTTGGTTATTTAAATAAATTGATGGTCTTTAAATCTTTAGTTTAATTTTAATGTATTTGTTGAAACTTCGAATTTCATTTGTTTGTATTTGACCAATCCATTTATTTGGATTATTGATTAAATTCAAGCATTGATTAAATAATTAAAATTAATTCTAATGTAAATTGATATTTCTGTGCCATCAATGATTATTAATGATCTTTTATTATTGTAACTCGGTGACATTTAATGTGACCGTCATATTCATTATTCATTATTAATTATTCACAAAAAACTAAGAGGAGTTGAAAATCATGGCTGATGGAGAACTTAAAATTAAAGTTGCAGAAACTTTATCTCAAAATGATGTAGGAAAAAATATAGCTAAACTAGATATGGAATCTATGTTTAAACTTGGCCTTAAAGATGGAGATTTAATCGAAATTATTGGATCTAAAACTACTGCAGCCATTGCAGTTGCTTCTCAATCTGATATGGAATCTATCATTAGGATAGATGGTACTACCCGTAAGAATTCCGGTGCTTCAATAGGACAGGAAGTTACCATTAAAAGAGCTGAAGCAAAAGAGGCTAAAAAGATTCTTTTAGCTCCTATTGATGCAAGAATCAGGATTAGCGGGGATTTAAACAGCGCCTTTAGAAACCAAGTTATGGTTAAAGGCGACTTGGTAAATACTAGAGTCAAAGCTCCACAAAGAAGACCTGTCGGTGGAGGATTCTTTGATGATATATTTGATGATATCATGAATGTTCCAGGAATCGGTGCAATGAGTCAAATCAAGTTGGCTGTTGTAAACACCAGCCCTGGAGGAGTAGTTAAAGTAGGTCCTAACACCAAGGTTGAAGTCGCTGATGAACCTGTTGATGTCTCTGATTTGGAAGGTGTATCTAACCTTGTAGGAATCAGTTACGATGATATTGGAGGTTTGAAAGAGGAAGTCAAGAAAGTCAGGGAAATGATTGAAATTCCTCTTAAGAAACCTGAATTATTTGAAAAGTTAGGAATAGCTCCTCCAAAAGGAGTATTGATGCATGGACCTCCAGGTACTGGTAAGACCTTGCTTGCAAAGGCTGTAGCTAACGAAAGTGATGCTCACTTCATTGTAATCAATGGTCCTGAAATCATGAGCAAATATGTTGGTGGATCTGAAGAAAACCTAAGGGAATTCTTTGAAGAAGCTGAAGAAAATGCTCCGTCCATTATATTCATTGATGAATTGGATGCTATTGCACCTAAACGTGAAGAAACTCAAGGTGAAGTGGAAAGAAGAACTGTTGCACAGTTATTGACCTTGATGGATGGTCTTAATTCAAGAGGTCAAGTTGTTGTAATCGGTGCAACAAACAGGCCTGATTCCCTTGACGGTGCACTTAGAAGACCTGGTAGGTTTGACCGTGAAATTGAAATCGGTGTACCTGATAAGGACGAACGTAAAGAGATCATGGAAATCCACACAAGGGGAATGCCTCTTGCAGAAGATGTGGATTTGAATGATTTGGCAGATACCACTCATGGATTTGTAGGTGCAGACCTTGAAGCATTGGCTAAGGAAGCAGCTATGAGAGTTGTGAGAAGAATCATTCCTGATTTAGGTGCTGACGATGAGATCCCTCCTGAAGTATTGGAAAAACTTGTAGTAACCAAGGATGACTTCAAGTCTGCACTTAGGGAAATCCAACCATCTGCACTTAGGGAAGTTCTTGTACAAGTTCCAAATGTTACCTGGGACGATGTAGGTGGATTGGAAGAAGCTAAACAGGAATTGAAGGAAGCTGTAGAATGGCCTCTCAAATACCCAGACAAGTTCAAGGATTTCGGTGTAAGGCCACCTAAAGGTACCTTATTGTATGGTATTCCAGGTACCGGTAAGACCATGCTTGCAAAGGCTGTAGCAAACGAAAGTGAAGCTAACTTCATCGCAATCAAAGGACCTGAACTCTTGTCCAAATGGGTTGGTGAGTCTGAGAAAGGTGTAAGGGAAGTCTTTAGAAAAGCAAGACAAACCGCTCCTACTGTAATCTTCTTTGATGAAATCGATTCAATTGCAAGTAACAGAGGTGGAGAGTTTGGAGATTCTGGAGTAACCAAACGTGTTGTAAATCAATTGCTGACTGAAATGGATGGTCTTGAAGAATTGGAAGATGTTGCAATCATTGCAGCTACCAACAGACCGGACATTATCGATCCTGGTCTCATGAGACCTGGAAGATTTGACAGACACATTAAGGTCGACACTCCAAATGAAGATGCAAGACTTGCAATATTCAAAGTACACACTAAAGACATGCCTCTTGCAAAAGATGTCAAACTTAAGAAATTGGCTAAAAACACAGAAGGATATGTTGGAGCTGACATTGAAGCTGTATGCCGTGAAGCTGCAATGCTCGCTTTAAGAGATAACATAGAAGCAAGCGAAGTTTCAGCAAAATTCTTCGACGAAGCTATGGAAAAAGTTAAGCCAAAAACAGTTAGTGATGAAGAAGAATTGATCCAATACTTCTAATTGGATTAATCCTTCATCACTTTTTTCCTCCTTAAATCATATTTAATCGCTCAAATCATAATAAATCACACATAAAACACAAATCAAAAACAACAAAACATAAAACACACTATAAAATCTAAGTACATTTTTAATATATCATATATTAATAACCTATAAAAACACTAAAAACACCTATAATGTGCGTAATGAATTAAAGAATAGATTTTTCATACCTTTTATCTATCTTTAATTCATTATCCTCTGTTTATTTTTCTTTTTTCTAATTTTTTATCAACACTCATTTCAAGATCTTTTCTATTATATCTCAACTGATTTTCTTTTTCCTCATTTTCTTAAACTTTTTATTCATTGAAAACATATTTATTAAATAAGAAATAAATTAAGTATAAAGTCATAATCTTAACAATTGTTAATTAATTTGGATTGGGGATTATTATGGATAAGCATGTAATTGAAGCTTTAGGAAAAGCTAGAATAACAGTTCAAGATGGAAAAGTCGTGGATGTAGAAGAATCTAAGATTGAATACTGTCCTTTGTTTCATAAGCATAGAGGAATTGAAAAATTAACTGAAGAAGAAATCAAGAAAAACATAGAGTTCAGAATAGATGACTTTGGAATGTGTACCAAAGATAGGGTATTAAGACTTAAGGACTTCTTATCATTTGGAATCTCTGAAATATTATCCACTTTGCTTGATGAAAATATCATTGACTGTGTAGTAATGGTCTGTGAGGGCTGTGGAACTGTACTTGTTACTGAAAGCGAATTGGCTCAAGGAGTTGGTGGAAGGGTTTCAGGACTTGTTGAAACTAGCCCAATACCAGAACTTATTGAACAGTTCCTTCCAAATCATGTTCTTGATGAGGAAAATGCTTCTATAGATCAAGTGGAAGGATTTAGATTAGCTATTGAAAACGGATATAAAAATATAGCAGTTACCCTTTGTAATCCTGAAGATGGAGTGATTCTTAGGGAATTGGAAAAGGAATACGATGATGTAAATGTTTATCTCTTTGGAGTTCATTCAACCGGATTATCCAGAGAAGAGGCTGAGCTCGTCTTTGACTTTTATGATGTGGTTACTGGATGCGCTTCCAAACCTATTAGAGAAGTTGGTGCAGAAAGAGCCTTATGCTCTGTTGGAACTTCTATTCCAATTTTTGCAGCAAGCGAAAAAGGAAAAGAATTTGTTAAATTGAGATTGGATAAGATTGGAGGACCTAAAAAGAAAACAGGAAATTCAAGAAGTCCTGAACCATTAATTTAGGAATCCCTATTTAAAAATAATTAATATTCTTCTTTTTCTTAAATTTTTATTCTATTTTTAATTTTTAATTTTCATTTTTCTAATTTTTTAACTATTTTTCAATTAATTTAATTGATTTAATAATTAATTTTAAATGTATTGTAAAACATAAATATTATATTATATATTTATTGATTTTATTTATGGAGATTTAAATGTCAAAAGATGTAGTTTTAATATTATCTGGAGGATTGGACTCCTCTACTTTATTGTATAAATTATTGAATGAAGGGAATAAGGTAACTGCACTCAGTTTCAATTATGGTCAGAAGGCATCTATTGAAATTGAAAGGGCAGCTGAAATCTGTAAAATGAATGATGTTCCTCATTTTGTATTTGATATACAGAATATTGTAGATTTGCTTTCAAGCAGTTTGACTGATCAGGATAATGATGATGTCGAAGAGCCAAGAAGCACTGTTGTTCCAAGCAGAAATACAATCTTGCTTGAACTTGCAACTGCATTTGCAATAAGCAACAATAAGGAAGAGGTTTATTATGGGGCAATCAAGGCTGATGTCGGTGATTATCCGGACACCACTCCAGAATTCCTAAAGCAGATTAATGAATTGAATAAAGTAAATAATTATGAATACATTCCTGTTTGCGCTCCATTTATCGACACAGATAAAAAGGATGTAGTAAAGCTTGCTTTGAAATTGGGAGTGCCAATAGAAAAGACTTGGAGCTGTTATGTAAACAATGATGGAACTCCATGTGGTGAATGCTTCAGTTGCAAATCAAGGATAAAAGCTATTGAAGAAGCTAAAAAAGAATTAGGGATGGAATAATTAAATTTATATTATCATTGAATTAAAAAATTAAACTGATTGGAAATTTTTATAAGTTATGGAGAGTATATTTATGTTAACATTAGTATCAGAACATAGAATTTATGGTTGTCACAAATTAAAGAATCAAGGTGGAAAATGCACCCAATGGCATGGACACCAATATAGGGTTATCTTAACCTTAAAGGCACCATATAAGGACTTGGATTATAGGAATATGATTATGGACACCTATGACATTGAAGCTATTTTCAATGAGTTCATTGGTGTTGACCATTTGAATTTAAATGAATTTATGGACTCAGAAGATCCTACCATGGAAGAAATGAGCAAATTCTTCTATGATGGGTTAAAACCTAAAATTGAATGTTTGGTAAGTGTTGGAGTTTATGAAACTCCTGAAACCGGTGTAACTTACGAACCTATGGAATAAACAGGTTCAAATAACTAAATATTG
>NZ_JAZNIB010000266.1:0-1647 GCF_045577275.1 Methanobrevibacter sp. | reverse complement strand
AAATTGGAATCATGTCATTTGTAAAGGAAGATACATTATTAGAATATGACTACACCATGTTTTTAAGGAAATTTGGCTTTGAATTAAAATGCAATTGTTCATGTGGGTGTTGCTGATGAGTGATGGGTGGAATTTTGATGGTTTGGTAGAAGATGTGCTTGTAAAAGCAAGTGAAGTGAATGCATGCTGTGGAGATGACTTGACATTCCCAGACACTTCAAAAGTTGAAAATCCTGAAGATCCTAAATATGAAATTACAAAGGAATTCCTTGAGGATTTTGAAGAATGCTTAGATGAATATGATATCGGATATGTTAATGGAATCGACGATTTATTCCTGCACACCTATAATTTTGACTTTAATTCCGCTATCGTTATTTCCCATGAAATGCCTCAGAAAATATTGGATGCTGGAGCAGGCGTTGAAGCGCAAGACCTAAACAATGACCTATATGAAAATTTTGGAGAATTGACTTACTCCATTTCAGACTATCTTAGAGAAAATGGATACGAAACTTTCGTTGCCCACCCCCGTGAAGAAAAGATTGACTTTTCAAAATTAGCTGAAAGGGCGAATATGGGATTTATAGGAAAAAGTGGTTTATTGATTTCACCAAAATTCGGACCTAGACAAAAAATATCTGCCATATTAGTCAACATCCAGAATTTGCCTATAACTGAGACAAATGAACATTCTTGGATTAAGGAATACTGCGAAACATGCAATTCCTGTATTAGAAAATGTCCTGAAAAAGCTTTAAGCTACTTGGATGATGAAGTGCAGTTCAATGAAAATATTTGTATTGGATGCAGTCAAGGATGCACTGAATGCATAAAAGCTTGTCCGTTTTACAAAAGAGGATACGATAAAGTCCATGAAATATTTAAAAAAATAAGTGAAAAAAGAGAAAAGAAATAATAAAATAAATTAAAATAAAAAACAAAATTTAAAAAAAAAATAGAGTAAGTGTTTAAAGCTCTTCAACAAAATGCTCAATAGGGAATTTTCTTGAATGAGGAGGAGCAGGTCTTGCTTTTTCAGATGGATAACCTATAGGAAGAAGAGCTACTGATTCCAAATTTGAAGGCAAATCAAAGACTTCATCTAAAACTCTTTTATCATAACCTCTTACCCAAACGGATCCAATACCTAAATCCCATGCTTCAAGCATCATTTGAGTTATTGCGATACTAGCATCAACAACTCCGGAATCATGACCATCTACCGCTTTCCAAGAAACATCTTTGTCATAACAAATCAATAGAACTATAGGTGCATTGAAACAGTATGGAGTAACTGATCTTGCTTTTTCCAATGCTTCCTCACTTTTCAAAACAAAAATCCTTTGAGGTTGGAAATTTGCAGCAGTAGGTGCAATTTGAGCCGCTTTTAATATTTTATCTAATTTTTCACTTTCAATTTCCTTTTGAGAGTAATGCCTAACTGAATATCTCTCTTCTGCCAATTGTAAAAAATCTTCCATAATAACTACTCCTTATAGAATATTTAAAAAAAGTTAAAATTTATTAACAATCTTATGAAAATAAAAAAAGAATAAATATTATAATAAATATCTATTATTATAATATACTAATAAACATTAATAATTTTAATACCTATTATAAGTTCTCTCCAAGATATATTCT
>NZ_JAZNIB010000265.1:0-2337 GCF_045577275.1 Methanobrevibacter sp. | reverse complement strand
TAAATTTTAGAAAACTTTATTTAATAAGTATTTAAAACATATTATTAGATAATTATTGAATATTTTAAAATTGAAAAATTTGAATAAAGAACAAATGAAAATTAAGAAGAAATAGATTATTTTTATAAAATCATAAGTATCATTATAGAATGTGTTATTATGTCAAGTCAGAAATTCATAAGAGACAGTATTCATGGAAACTTACCGCTAAATGAATTTGAAGTAGAAGTTTTAGATTATCCACAGCTCCAAAGATTAAGAAGAGTAAAGCAATTAGGATTCATATCATTAATCTATCCGGGAGCTAATCATTCCAGATTTGAACATTCCATAGGAACAATGCATCTTGCATCCAAACTCGCTGAACAATTGGAATTGGAAGAATATGAAAAAGAATTGGTTAGAATGGCAGGTTTATTGCATGATGCAGGACATGGCCCATTTTCACATGTTTCAGAAGCTGTATTTGATGTTCCTCATGAACAGTTAACTGCATATGTCGTTAAGGAAACAAGTCTGGCTGATAAGCTTTCTGAAAAATTTGACACCAAAGACATCATTGACATCATTAACGGTGAAGGCAAATTAGGTCCGATAATCTCTGGAGAATTGGATATGGATCGTATGGATTACCTCATTAGAGATTCTCATTATACTGGTGTGGCTTATGGTGTAATTGATACTGAAAGGATTATAAGCAATTTAAAATTAAAAAGAGAACTTATTTTAGACATCAAAGGAGTTCAAGCTGCAGAAGCTGCTTTAACTGCTCGTTATCTAATGTATCCTAGTGTTTATCAACACCACACTACAAGAATTATCAACGCAATGTTTAGAAGATGCCTAAGACATATGATCAGTCAGGACATCTTGAATCCTAATGAAATGTATAAATATGATGATTCAGACATGATTAGCATGTGCAGAAGCTCTGAAGGATTTTCAAGAGACATTATGGAACGTATCGACAACAGAAATCTGTTAAAAGTAGCCAAATCAGAACCTGTAAATGGATTTGAAAATCCTGAAAAAATATTTAAAATTGAAAAAGACACATTGACCAAAGCTGAAGAGGAAATCAGTGAAGACTTTGGATTGGATAGGAATTACGTTATCTTAAGTCTTCCGGAATATCCTAGATTTGATGAAATGAAGACATGGGTTTCATTTGGAGAAAACTTATATCATCTAAATGAGATTTCAAGCATTGTAGGGGCTTTAAGCAGTGCAAGGTTCAATTCAGCAGACATATGCCTTTATGTTCCTAAAGAAGATAAGGAAAAACTCAGCAGATTTAAATTGGATAATTATATTGATTTACCAGAAAGGGTAAATAAATTTGATACTATACACTTTGAACAATCAAAATTATTATAAATTGAAGAATATATAAATTGAGAAATTATTAATTGAGAAATTATAAATTGGAGATAAAAAATGATTCTTATAGCTATTACAGGTGCAAGCGGAGTAATCTATGGAGTGGAATTGCTCAAGGCACTTAAAGAACTAAATATAGAAACAGGATTATTAATCAGTGAACCTGCCAAAATAGTAATCAATTATGAGTTGAATGATGATTTGGAAGAAATCAAATCATTGGCAGACCATTATTTTGAGGCTAGTGAAATCGATTCATCTGTAAACAGCGGATCATTTAAATTTGATTCATTGGTCATTATCCCTTGTTCAATGAAAACATTATCAGCAATAGCTAATGGATATGCATCCAATTCCATCACACGTGTAGCGGATGTTGCATTAAAGGAAAGAAGAGAACTTGTTTTAGTGCCAAGGGAAACACCTTTAAGAGATGTTCATCTTGAAAACATGCTTAGAGTATCCAAGGAAGGAGGCATAATCCTACCTGCAATGCCTGCATTTTACCATAATCCTGAAAACATAAATGACATTACAGATTTCATTGTAGGAAAGGTATTGGATGTACTGAAAATAGAAAATGAAATGTTTAAAAGATGGGAAAAACCTCAATAAATACAATAATAATTCTTTTTGAGTTGAAAATATGATTAATGACTTTGATTTTTTAACAACTTGCGACATCTCAGGATTTTTAAAAGAGGAAGTTAGATCCGTTCTCATTTATAAATCTGACGTTAAAGACACAGATATTCTTTTAGACATTAATTGTGGTGTTGGAGAAATATCTACAGAATTTTCAAATCGTGCTCAAAAGGTATATGCAATTGATGAAAGCCAACAGGCAATTACAATAAGCCAAGAGAATATTAAAAAGCATGGAAATATTGACAAAGTTGAATTAATCAATGAGGATGAACTGTCTGCATTAGAAAAAATAGATAATTTTGATATTGC
>NZ_JAZNIB010000264.1:0-22762 GCF_045577275.1 Methanobrevibacter sp. | reverse complement strand
ATCATGCAGATAAGCATGTTCAGGCCCGATTCCAGGATAGTCAAGCCCTGCAGAGATTGAGTAAACTGGAGAAATCTGACCATAGTTTCCTTGACAGAAATATGATTTCATTCCATGGAAAATTCCAAGCTCTCCCTTAGCTATTGTTGCTGCATGGAATTCTGTATCAATTCCCTTTCCTGCAGCTTCAACACCAACCAATTGCACCTCTCCATCTTCCAAGAAGTTATAGAATGCTCCCATAGCATTACTTCCACCGCCAACACAGGCAATAACCATATTTGGCAACTTTCCTTCAAGCTCTAATATTTGCTCTTTAATCTCTTCACTAATAACCGCCTGAAAATCCCTTACGATTGTTGGGAATGGGTGTGGTCCCATTGTAGAACCGATTACATAATGAGTGTCATCAACTCTTGAAATCCATTCTCTGAATGCATCATTAACTGCATCCTTCAAGACTTTGGAACCGGTTGTGACAGTGTGGACCTTTGCTCCAAGAAGCTCCATTCTAAATACATTCAATGCTTGACGCTTGGTGTCCTCTTCACCCATAAAGACTTCACATTCCATACCTAATAGGGCTGCTGCAGTAGCTGTTGCCACTCCATGCTGACCTGCACCTGTTTCTGCAATGACTCTGGTCTTGCCCATCTTTTTGGCAAGGAGACATTGACCGAGCACATTGTTGATTTTATGTGCACCGGTATGGTTTAGGTCTTCACGTTTCAGATAAATCTTAGCCCCGCCAAGGTCCTCTGTCATTCTCTTTGCATAGTATAATAAGGAAGGCCTTCCTGCATATTCCTTCAATAGAGTGTTCAATTCCTCTACAAATTCAGGATCTTCCTTAAAATGATTATATTGTTTTTCCAAGTTCAAGAGTTCATTCATTAGTGTTTCAGACATATATTGTCCGCCATGAACTCCAAATCTACCTCTACTCATGTTTTATCTCCAGTTTTAAAAATTAAAAATTATTATCGTTACCTGTAATTATCCATAATATCAATGATTTCTCTAATTTTCTCTTCATCCTTGAATCCATCTGTTTCAACAGAACTGCTTAAATCTACTGCAAATGGATTGAATTCATCAATGGCTAAAGTCAAGTTTTCACTGTTTAGACCTCCAGCCAAGAAGATGGAATTCTTAAAAAATTCACTATTCTTATCAATCAAGCTCCAGTCGAATGTTTTACCGGACCCCTTTCCACTGTCTAATATAAAATAGTCAGATGCGGAATCTCGCCACTCCAATAGTTTATCATTAGAATTATCGCAATTATTCTCATCATTGGATTTAATTTCAATTGCATTGATAATCGGCATTTCTTTACCTGTCTCTTCACTTGATTTATCTTTTAAGTTCCTTATATAATTTTCATCCTCATCCCCATGAAGCTGAGCCATTTTTATTATTCCATCTTTAAATAGGTCTACAATGAGTCTCATATGCTCATTAACAAAGACTCCAACAGGGATAATATCCTCGTCCAAATGGCTTGATAATTCCTTTGCTTGCTCATATGATACCTTACGTGGACTTTCAGCAAAAACAAAACCAATGTAATCTGGCTTATATCTATTTGCCATTTCAATATCTTCCAAACGTCTCATTCCACAAATCTTTATCTTAACCATTCTTCAACTCCCAATCAATTGCTGTTTTTCAACTGAAAAAATATCCTTCCTATCATTACAAACCATTAACCATTTTTCAACTGAAAAATCATAGCCTTCTTATCATCACTTTTCATTAAGGTTTCACCAATCAAAACCGCATCAACATTGTTTTCCTTTAATCTTGTAACATCTTCCTTTGTTTTGATGCCGCTTTCGGAAATAAAAGTTATATCATCACTTACAAGACTACGTAAGTTAATGCTATTATTAATATCTACTGTAAAATCAGCCAAATTTCTATTGTTAACGCCGATAATCTGTGCACCTGCATCTATTGCAGATTTGATTTCCTTAGCGTCATGGGTTTCAACAATCGCTGAAAGCCCTAATTCATGAGCCAAATCCAAATAGTCCTTCAATTGATCATCATCAAGTATAGAAACAATCAATAGAATAGCTGAGGCACCTAATGATTTTGCCTCCCATATCATATACTCATCTATAGTGAAATCTTTTCTTAGAAGTGGAATATTGACATTTTCAGAAATTTCATGCAGAAAATCGTTAGATCCTTGGAAAAAATATGGTTCTGTCAAGACGGATATTGCTGAAGCTCCAGCCTGTTCATATTCCTTTGCTATTTCAATATAATCAAAATCCTCTGCAATCAGTCCTTTTGAAGGGGAAGCTTTCTTGACTTCCGCAATGATTGCAATTTCAGGGTCTTTCAAAGCTTCCTTAAAAGGAAAATCATCATTAATCTTTAACTTGGACACTTCCTCCTTCAGTTCCTCCAAAGACTTCTTGTTTTTTGCTTCAATCAACCTTTCCTCAGTCTTTGCAACAATTTTATCTAACATAAGAATCATCTGTTTACATAAAAACTAAAATCTATGATAATTATCTGTTTGTAACCTCAATAAACCTTTCAAGCTGTTTCAATGCCTTTCCAGAATCGATGACTTCTTCAGCTAAGCTAATTCCTTCTTCCAATGAATCCACTTTACCTGCAACATATAATCCTGCAGCGGAATTTAAAAGAACCGCATTTCTTCTAGGTCCCTTTTCTCCATTTAAAACCGCTAAAGTGATTTCAGCATTTTCCTTTGCATCTCCACCTACAAGGTCTTCTTTAGATGAAATATCCATTCCGAAATCCTCTGGAGAAAGCTCATATGTTCTGGTTTCGCCATCCTTAAGTTCACATACTGCAGTCTTGTCACTTGCTGAGATCTCATCCATCACATCCAATCCATAAACTACCATTGCAGATTTAACCCCTAAATTCTTCAATACATCTGTAAGTGGTTCAATAAGTTCCTTTTCATATACTCCCAACACTTCCATTGAAGCACCTGCAGGGCTGGTCAATGGCCCTAAAATATTGAAAATTGTTCTGATGGAAAGCTCCTTTCTTACACCTGCAACATATTTCATTGACAAATGATAGTTTTGAGCAAAGAGGAAACATAAATTAATCTCCTTTAAGCAACTTAAACTCTTTTCAGGACTTATGTGAATGTTTACACCTAACTCCTCCAATACATCTGCAGCACCACATTTGCTTGAAGCGGATCTGTTTCCATGCTTTGCTACAGGAACCCCTGCAGCTGAAATCACGATGGATGATGTTGTGGAAATATTAAAAGTGTTTGAACCGTCTCCCCCAGTTCCAACGATTTCCAAAACTTCTTCATCATTCAATAATCTTACACAATGAGCCCTCATAGCTTCAGCAGATGCGGTAATCTCTTCAATTGTTTCGCCTTTCATGGACATTGCAGTTAAATATGCGCTCATTTGAACTTCACTTGCTTTGCCGCTCATGATTTCGTCCATTGTCTCATAAGCCTCATCATATGTTAAATCCTCATGTTTATACACTTTTAAAATAGCTTCCTTAATCATAAAATCCCTTTCTTGTTTTTTTAAAATATTCCCAATTAATGTTAATTCTACAATTATTTATACTTTATTTAAAAAATTCTCAATTAATGTTAATTCATACAATTATTTATATTTTATTTAAAAAATTCTCTATAATTCTTAGTCCATCTGGTGTCAATATTGATTCAGGGTGAAATTGGAGCCCGTAAACATCATATTCCTTATGCTTTACAGCCATAACCTCACCATCATCCTTTGCTTTCGAAATGACCTCCAATGAGTCTGGAAGAGTGTCCTCCAACAAACTTAAAGAATGGTATCTTCCAACAGTTATTTCATTAGAAAGACCATTGAAGATAGGATCATCCTCTAAAGAAATTCTTGAAGACTTTCCATGCATTAGCCTTTTTGCATAGGAAACCTTAGCGCCAAATGCTGTACAGATTGACTGATGACCTAAGCAGACCCCTAAAATTGGAATCTCATCATAAAATTCCTTAACTGCATCAATGCAAATTCCTGCATCTTCACACTTTCCAGGACCTGGAGATAACACTATTGCTTCAGGATTCATCTTTCTAATTTCATCGATGCCTATCTTATCGTTTCTATAGACCACTATGTCCGGATTTACCTCACCAAGCAATTGGAACAGATTATATGCAAAACTATCATAATTGTCTATCAATAAAATCATTAAATCACCTTTAAACAGTAATTGAACTTTGATTCAGTCCAATTATTCTATTCCTCCATTTGATATTCTTAAGGCATTCATAACCGCTTTTGCCTTATTGTTACATTCTATAAACTCATTTTCCGGAACGCTATCTGCAACTATTCCTGCACCAACTCTGATGAATACCTTATTATCCCTTGCAAATGCGATTCTTATCGCAATGCAGGTGTCTAAATTGCCAGTAAGATCAATATATCCAATAGCTCCACCATAAATCCCTCTCTTATTGTCTTCAAGTTCATTGATTATCTCACATGCCCTTATCTTAGGGGCTCCAGACAATGTTCCTGCAGGCAAGATTGAATCTATTGCAGACAAATAGTCATGGTCCTCTCTTAGAATGCCTTCAACAGTTGAACCAATATGCATTACATGGGAAAACCGTACAATATCCATGTACCTATTTACCTTAACTGAACCTATCTCACTTATCTTGCCAATATCATTTCTCCCAAGGTCAACAAGCATATTGTGTTCAGCCAATTCCTTCTCGTCAGCAAGCAACTCTTCCTCCAATGCTTTGTCTTCTTCATCTGTTTTCCCCCTCGGACGGGTTCCAGCTAAAGGGAAAGTGTAAATCTGATCGTCAACAAGTTTTACAAGAGTTTCAGGGCTTGCACCTGCTATCTCTATATCATCACTTGAGAAATAGAACATATAAGGGGAAGGATTTGTAGTTCTAAGAACCCTATAAACATCAAATAGGCTTCCTTCAATATCCGCTTCAATCCTATTTGATAGAACCACCTGAAATATGTCTCCCTCTCTTATGTAGTCTTTAGCACTTTCCACCATCTTGCAGTACTCTTCTTCTGAAAAGAGGTATCTGAAATCTGATTTGAGTTCAAAAGGCAAATGTTTGGTGATTTCCTTTCTAATTCTGTTCATTTCTTCAAGTGAATCAATTTCATTCATTTTTTGACTAGCTTCAATTGTCTTTTTATTGGTTAAATGATGATTGAAGTCATCATCCAACAAATCAACAATATTATCCGCCTTAATGATACTGATTATGTCTTCAATGGACCTGCATGCATCATCGTAACTTTCTTCAAGAGAAGTTTCAGCATTTCCATTATTCTCATTGTTGATTTCCATATTGACAATGACAACGATCTTTTGCTTATAGTTATCAAAGGCAATAACCTTATCAAAAAGCATAAGGTCTACATCTTTAAAGGCATCCTGATTCTGAGCATCCAAAACAAGTGATGGCTCACTATATTTGATGTAATCATATGAAAAGTAACCTACTAAACCTCCTGAAAAAGGAGGAATTCCTTCAAGTTTTGGAGATTTGTTTTCCTCTACGATTTGACGAATATATTCCCCTGGATTATCTGTTTTAACATTAAAACAATTCTCTTGACTGTCTTCAATTTCACAATCGCTGAAACTGGATTTGCCCTTGATGGTAAGATTGCCATCTTGACAAGTAAGTTCAAGAATAGGATTGAATCCAAGAAAACTGTATCTACCCCAATTTTTAGAATCTTCAACACTTTCTAGCATGTAACAGTGATTGCTTAATATTCTAAGTCTTCTTAAAACTTCTATTGAAGTCTTGCTATCTGAAAATATCTCATAGCTAATAGGAATCCTTTTATAGGATTTATCCTTAGCTATTTCTTTTGCTTCTTCTATATTGGGGTAAAACATTTCCTAATCTCCTTTTTAAACAATTGATTAATTTATTTATAAATTATTATAAAATGTATATTTTATTATGTATAATGTACTATTTAAATCTTTGTTGTATAAAAATGTACATTATATTAAAAGCAGAATAATCGAAGGAGCATTATAATTAATCTATAAAAAAGTTTAATAATATCAAATATAATAATATACAATATTTAAAATAGGAATAACAATTTTAAAATAAAAAAATAATAAAAAATAATTGAATTATTCAAAACCCATATTCAAGTGAGAATGTTCTAAAGGTGGATTTATGAGGTTAAACTATCTATCAAGACAAGATATTAAGATTATTTTACATTATCTTGGAAATATCATGATTGGAATAGGAGCAGTGCTATTGGTTCCTATACTCGTAGATGTTCTCTCTATGGAATTCTGTTATCCAATAGGTTTGATTCCACCTTTGATTTCAATTGGATTAGGATATCTTTTTGTTTATAAATTTAGGGAATATGATAAGCTTAAGTTTAAGCATAGTATGCTTATATCAAGTATTGCATGGCTATGGGCAGGATTTGTAGCTGCATTGATCATGATGCTGATATTGGACATGTCATTCATAGATGCCTTTTTTGAAAACATTTCTGCATGGACAGGCAGTGGATTGACCATGATTAGTGATGTTGAATCCTTGCCAATGTCTATACTATTTTTAAGAAGTTTGGAACAATGGGTTGGAGGCCTAGGAGTAGTAATCATCTTTATAAGTGTACTCATCAAGCCTGGAACTTCTGCATTTAA
This sequence comes from Methanobrevibacter sp., assembly GCF_045577275.1. Taxonomy (GTDB): domain Archaea; phylum Methanobacteriota; class Methanobacteria; order Methanobacteriales; family Methanobacteriaceae; genus Methanobrevibacter. Next base: position 16,066 of record NZ_JAZNIB010000264.1, on the reverse strand, counting down.
ATTATATAAGTCCGAGGCAAGAGAAGACAGGATAAAGCCAAATATAAGAAACACACTTAATAAAACAATCCAGATATATGGGTTTTATACCATAATAGGAATATTCCTCTACATTCTGGCTGGACTGCCTATTTTCGATGCAGTGAATCTGACCTTTACAACAATATCCACTGGTGGAATGTCCATAAAAAATGCAAATGTTGGATTTTACAACAATAATATGATATACATAATAACAATGTTCCTGATGATATTAGGTGCAACAAGCTTTACAGTTCATTATAAGATGTATAAGGCCAAAAGCTTTGCTTTGATAAAGGATGTTCAATTCAGATTTATGATTATAAGCATTGTGATTAGTGGAATAATAGTTGCATTGATTACACATATGGCTCCTATGAATGTCGTATTCCATATCGTTTCAGCAATTACAACAACAGGTGCAAATATAGCAACTCCAAGCGAATTGGCATCATGGGCACCTTCAGTTTTGATAGTCATAATGGCATTGATGGTTATGGGTGGTTCTTCAGGATCAACAGTAGGTGCTGTAAAGCTCATTAGGGTAATCACTGTCTTGAAAAGCATAAACATTACCGTTTTAAATGTTGTTTCTCCAGGAAGAGTTTTAAACACCAAGATATCTGAGAAGACAATAGGCGAAGGGGAAATGAAAGAATCTTCTTCATACATTGCAGTCTATTTGTTCTTCCTATTGATTGGATGGATAATAATGTCATTCTATACAGACAATCCGATGAATGCACTGTTTGATGTCACATCCACAATAGGTAATGTCGGTTTGAGTACAGGCGCAATTAATGCGAGCCTAGACACCCTTCCGAAGGCAATGCTGATATTTTTAATGTGGCTAGGAAGATTGGAGATAATTCCTATTCTACTAACAATCAAACTGGGATACGGCAGTTTCAAACAAACCCTTAAGTTGATAAAAAGATCATTGCAAAATAAAATAAGTTAATTTAATTAAGATAAAAACAGAAATATTATATTAAAAAGATACAGAGGAGAAGCATGGATAGAATATTTAGTTTTTTAGGACCCTATGAACGTTTGGTATTCCTAATCGTATATGTATTGGTATTTCTGGCACTTTATTTTGGAAGTTCCTATCTTCTTAGATACATATTGAAATTTAGGCATAACAGACTATTGAATTCAAGAGAATATCTGCCTGAAGAAGAGACTCAAACATTAAAGCAAGTATTTTATCTAATCATCTTGACAATTTGTTTTGTAGATATCATTTATTCATTAATATTTTGGGCTACAACTGAGTTTTACGTGCATTTCATATTTTTTGATATAGTTGCATCATTAATTGCTTGTTTGGCAATTAAAAAAGAAGGCAAAATGGAAAAATTAATCTTTATACTATTACTTCCATTATCTTCATTAGCACATATGACCTTTGATGAACCGGCAATACTGATATTAATATTATTAGTTCTTCACTTTATAGGATTGGCGTATGTAATAAAAATCTATTACACCAAGTTCATTCATTATACAGAATCAAACGGATTAGGAATAAGTATCCTATTATTATTTGGACTTGTATTTATCAGTTTTATTTTCACATCATTTACCGAGGGAAAAGATCTCTTAGATTCCTTGGTAATGGTTTCAAATGCATTCACAAGTAATGGTTATGCCGTATTAGGGGATAGTGTCATAGGTAAATTAAATAGCCTCTTCCTTGTTTGGGGAGGATACATACTATCTGGAGTAGGTACAGCTACATTAACTACAGCACTTCTCTCAAGACACTTCAATAAAAGATTTGAAGAATTAGAAGAGTTGATAAGGAACAATAACTCTGATATGAATAGTGATTTAGAAAAAGAAGAAAATAAAAAATAATATTTTAAAAAAAATATTAAAAAATTAGTTTTTATTAAGATACACTATTTTAAAAAAATTATTAAAAAAAGAATATTATAAAAAAGAGGATAAACAATTATCCTCAACACTATTTTTTTAACTTACCTTTTAATTGGTGGCACGTAACGTTTCAATAGCAGTGATAAACTAATCACAGTAACGGAACTTAATGCCATAGCAAGTCCTGCCCATTCTGGCCTAAACACTATGCCAAACAATATGAATAGAAGTCCAGCTGCTGCAGGAACAAGCAACATATTATATGCAAATGCCCAGAAAAGGTTTTCCTTAATTCTTGTCATCACTTTTTTAGAGAACTGTATGGAAGCCACCACATTTTCAAGGTCTCCCTCCATAATTACAATGTCTCCGCTTTCCATAGCAATATCAGTACCGTTTCCCATAGCTACACCGACATCTGCCTGAGACAATGCAGGAGCATCGTTGATCCCATCACCAACAAACAAGACCCTTTTGCCCTCTTTTTGAAGTGCTTGAACCTTATCAAGCTTGTCATTAGGAAGCACATTAGCCATTACATTATCAATGCCAACAGCATTCGCTACGGAAGAAGCTGTCTTTTCATTGTCTCCTGTAAGCATATATGTTTCAATACCCATCTTATGCAGTTCATCAATAGCCTTTTTGGAACTAGGTTTAATCTTATCCATTAAAGTTATGATTCCTTTTATTTCACCATCAACAGCCATGACAATGGTTGTTTTTGAATCATTTACAAATGCATCAAACTTGTCTAAGACCTCTTTGGAAACTTCCACTTGTTCTGATTCCATAAGCTTAAGGTTACCTGCCAAAACAACTTTTTGTTCACCATCAATATCTACATTGGCCCTTAAACCCTTTCCAGTTATGTTTTCAAATTCATCTACAGCTAAAAGCTGGAGATCATCCTTCCCTTCATTTGCCAATTTGATATTGTCAGATTTGAATCTGTTTAAGATGGATTTGGCAATAGGGTGATTAGAATTGTTTTCAACACTTGACAAAATTTGGAGGAACTTCCCCTCTTCCATATCAAATGTTTCAATGTCTGCCACTTCCGGCTTACCTTCGGTGATGGTTCCGGTCTTGTCGAAAACACATACGTCAACGTCTTTGGAACTTTCCAATGTTTCACCATTCTTGATTAGTATTCCATACTCGGCAGCTCTTCCAACACCTACAGTAACTGCTGTTGGAGTAGCAAGACCAAGTGAACATGGACACGCAACAACAAGAACTGATATGAGACAAGTCAATGCAAACAATAAGCCTGAATGACCTACAAAGTACCATAATAGGAACACAATGATTGCAATTGTAAGAATTACCGGTATAAACCATGATACAATCTTATTTGCAAGTCTTTGTACAGGGGGTTTTGATCCTTGCGCCTTTTCCACAAGCTGAATGATTTGTGATAAAACTGTTTCAGAACCTATCTTCTGTGCTTCAACCTTTAATGCACCATCTTGGTTAATTGTACCGGAGAAAACATCAATTCCTGCCTTTTTAAGTTTAGGAACAGGTTCCCCTGTAATCATGGCTTCATCAACATAACTTTCACCATCAACTACAATAGAATCTGCAGGTATCTTTTCACCAGGTTTGACAAGTAGAATATCGCCTATCTTAATATCTTCGATATCTATTTCCTTTTCTACTGTGTTTCCTTCATCATCAGTTGTTACAAGAGTGGCTGTTTTTGGCTGAAGACCAATAAGCTCCTTGATGGAAGAGGATGTTTTTCTCTTAGCCCTTGCTTCAAGATAACGGCCGATTGTCAAAAATGAAGGCAACATCACTGCAGATTCATAAAACATGAAGCTTGAATCAAGAACTATTCCAAAGGTACCGAGTACACTTGATACAAACGCTACAAGAATACCCATTGAGTACATTACGTCCATATCCAAGTTCTTATGTTTAAAGGAGTTCCAACCTGCCTTTAAAATTGGATAGCTTACATAGCAGAATGGAAAAATAGCTATTATCAAGGACAATTGGCCCATAGTCAATGGAGGAATAGTATAATGGAAATGCATTATAGCCATCAATATTGCTGCAAAGAAAAGACCTACAATGATCCTGTATAATTTGCCTCTTAGATCCTTTTGGTATCTTTCCTCTTCATCCATCACATCAAGTTCACCATCAAGACCTATGTATTCAAATCCCAACATTTCAATGGTTTTTTGAATCTCCTTGAGGTTTAGCATATCCCTATAGTATTTGATGGTAACCTTTTGATTGGATAAATTGGCATTGGCTTCAACTACACCATCAACACGTGGCAAGAACCTTTCCACATTGTTGACGCATGAAGCACAATGCATGCCATCAATCTGAATTACAACTTCATCTTTTGGAACTGTAAATCCTACAGACTCTACAGTCTTGTCAATGACATCAGGAGAAATCTTATCGTTCAATACCATATGTGCCTTATTAGTGTTTAAGTCCACATTGATGGATTCCACTTCATCAAGCTTACCGAGTGATTTCTCTACAAGCAAAGAGCATGAAGAGCAGTGCATACCATCTACTGGAATATCCAATTCTTTTTGAGCCATATAATTTCCCCTAATTAATCATTATTAATAATAAAAAATAGTCTAAAAAATTAAATGAAAATGAAAAATAAAAAAATTAATGTTAAAACATAGCAAAATAAAAAAAATAGTAAAAAACTATTTTAATTATTCTACTTCAAATCCTGCTTCTTTAACTGCACCAGCTAAATCCACATCAGAAACTTTTTCATTATCGTATTCAACTTCTACTTTATTAGCGTCTAAATCTACAACAGCAGATTCCACACCATCTAAATCCATCATGCAAAGTTCAACAGCTTTTGCACATGAAGGACAGTGCATTCCAACGACTTTTACTTCTTTTTTATCGATTGCCATAAGTTTCACCTATAAAAAAATTTTTTATAATTATAATAATTTATGTTATGATATAATATTTATACCCACACCAATATAAGTTTTTGGCATACCTAAAAAATTGAAATCATTTTCAAAAAAAATAGTGAAAAAATTGAATGAACACGTAAAAAATTATGAAAAAAATAAAATACAAATGAATATAAATCAGTTTAATATTAATACTATAAAGTATATATAAAATATTATGAACGAAGCAGATTTTATTCAAGAAATTATGAAACAAGCTAACTTGACCGAAGACCAAGGTGGCATGGTTAACGAAATTTTCCAAAACAACTTTATCGGTGGAGACAAAGGTAAAGACGTCATAGTTAACTTGATTGCTGAAAAATTAGGCGTAGATAAGGCACAAGCTGAAACAATCTACACTATCGGTGCAGGTCTTCTTGCAACCGGTATCCTAAACAAAATAATGGGAATTTTCAAAAGAAAATAATTTTAAGAGATAATAATTCATTATCTCTTTTTTATTTTTTTACTAATTTTTACTTATTATTCTTTACTTATTATTTTACTTCCCATCGCCTAATTTTTTTATTTTTGCTGCTATTTTTTCAATAGATAGGTTTATGCTTCAATATCTTTCCATCTTGGATTACTGTTAGGATATTGTCATTATCTGCCAAGGATCCTATCTTTTCAATAGGATTCTCCTTAACAATGATCATATCTGCTATTTTCCCTTCTTCAATTGAACCTAATTCATTTTCCTGATTGAAGAATTTAGCCCCATCAATTGTTCCTGCTTGAATAGCTTCAAGAGGGCTTAAACCTATATCAACAAGATATTTCAATTCACCAAGGTTTCTTCCATGATCTATTACACCACAGTCAGAACCCATTAGGAAACTTACTCCCTCTTCATAAGCAGTGGAAATATTTTCCTTTTGAATTTTAACAACTTCTTTTAGTTTTTTTACCTTATCATCAGCGAAATTATCCCAAACAGGGAATCCCTCTTTGATAAGTGTGTGGTGAACAACCAATGTCGGGGTAAGATACACTCTCTTTTTTGCAAGAAGCTGTGAAGTCTTCTTGTCAATGAAGGTACCATGCTCAATTGATTTTACACCTGCCTTTGCACATCTTTCAATTCCTTCCTTACTATGACAATGGGCCACTACCTTCAAATTATGATTGCCAGCTTCATCGACAATTGTCTTCAATTCCTTTTTATTGAATTGAGCAATGTCTGGAGAGGTATATGGAGATAAAATTCCACCGCTTGCCATAATCTTAATGAAATCTGCACGAGCCCTAATCACTTCACGGGTTTTTCTTAAAACCCCTTCTACTCCATCACAGGTTCCTACTGGGAACCCAGGATATGAAATTTCCATATCAAAGCCGGAATTCAAATAATGGTCAAAATGTCCACCGGTAATGGCTAAAGGCTTTATTGAAATGTTTAATCTAGGGGCTGGGAATATCTTTCTTTCTTGAGCCATTTTAACGCCGATATCTGCAAGACCAGTATCACGAACAGTGGTAACACCTGCATCAACGGTTGCTTTCATATTAGCTACCCCATTGTAAAAGTAGTATGAAAGAGGGTCTTTCATTATATCCTCTTTATGAAATCCATTTGCCATGATATGAGCATGTGAATCTATAAAACCAGGCAGGAGATAATCATCTTCACCATCGATTACAATATGGTCTTTGTATAATGATGATTCCTCTGTATGCAAAGACTTAATTCTGCCGTTTTCAATTAAAACATGACGCTCTTTAAGAGGTTCCTCACTAAAAGGATTAATAATATTTACATTTTTAATATAAATTGATGACATAAAATCACCCATAATAGATTTATTTTATACTGAATGATGATTATTGAATAATAATTATATTGATTATAATAAGGTTATTTTACCATTATCACTGTCTACTTCTACCATTTGACCATTTACCAATTCTTCAACACTTGATGGAGAATCAACCATTGGAATGTCGGACATGATAGCACCAGTAGCTATAATAGGTTCTGCCTTTAGGCAAATAATCGCATTTGGAGCTGTATTGTTTTTCATCATTTGGAAGATTACATAAGACCCTACAGTTGATCCTTTTCCTCCTGGAATGAAAAGCACCTTATCCTTAATGGATTGGCCTTTGAGTTCATGATTTGGGTCAATGACTATTCCTGTTTCTGGGTCTACTCCACCTAAAAAACTAATTGCTTCACTGGATACAATTAATTCCCCTTCTGCCTTTCCTTTAGAAATATTTCTGCATTCTATCATAAAATCACATGTGAAAATAAATAAAATAAATATTTTTTTAATAATTAAGAAAAATTAAAATTTTTAAATTTTTTAAAATTATCAATAAATATATTTATTTTATCAATTCTATTATAAAAATCTTTAAAAAATAGCTCTTTACAAAGTTTTATATACAATAAGTGATAAAAAATAATGAATATAACAATTGTTATATATTTGTTATTAATTGTTATAATAACCTCATATGGACATATGAATGTTTAAAAATAAATTAAGTTAATTACAAAAATAATTATATATTAAAAATAAAATAGTAATTAACTGTAATTATTAAAAATACTAATAGGTTTGAAAGAATGAACGAAACAATTAAAATTTTAACTATACAAGATATTTCATGCTATGGACAGTGCTCAATAACCGTTGCACTTCCTGTAGTCTCTGCTTTTGGAATTGAAACTGCAATTCTTCCTTCTGCAGTATTATCTACACATACCTCAGGTTTTACAGATTTCACAGTTAGAGACTTAACTGAAGACCTTCCTGAAATTAGAAAACATTGGGAAAAGGAAGGAATATCATTTGATGCTATTTACACTGGTTTCATTGCATCACAAGAACAATTAGATTACATTAAAGACATTATAGACTCAAGATTAAAAGAAGGCGGACTTGTCTTCGTGGATCCTGCTATGGCAGACCATGGTGAATTCTACAATGGATTTGACCAGGAATTCGCAGATGCTATGGGAGAGCTTTGTAAATTAGGAGACTATATCCTCCCTAACACAACTGAAGCTTGTTATATCCTCCATAAACCTTGGAAAGAAACATTCTCCAAGGATGAAATGATTGAAATGGCAAAAGAGCTTTCATCATTTACAAAAAGATATGTCATATTGAAAGGATATGAAAACGAGGACCAAATGGGAATGATTATTTTCGATAAGCAAGATGAATCCATTGAAATCGTTTACAATGATAAAGTAGATTACGTTTCTCACGGAACAGGCGATGTCTTCGCTTCATCATTTGTTGGATCAACCATGTTAGGAAAATCTCCATCCTCTGCAGCGAAAGTTGCTGGAGAGTTCACCAAAAAGGCAATCGAAAAGACTGTTGGTGATGAGACCCATACCTATGGAGTTAAATTCGAACAGGCAATTCCTGAACTTTACGATTTGTTGAAGGAATTTTAAACCCCAAAATTTAATTGTTAAAAAATAAAAAATAAAAACATATTTGAAAATTATTTATTGAATCCACCTTTAAAGTAGGCAAAATATGGAAAATCGTACTGGTCTTTTTTCAAATGGAGTTATCTGGTTTGGAGTTGCAATCTCTGTTTCAGAAATAGAAGCGGGAATACAGCTTGCTTCCTCAACACCAATCGATTCCATTTGGCTTCCATTAATACTTGGACACATTATAGGTGGAATATTACTATTTTTTACAGGTTTAGTAGGCGCACGCCTACGAGTGAATGCAATGGAAACCATCAGATCCACTTTTGGTAATTATGGTTCCAAATTCTTTTCCTCATTGAATGTAATGCAGCTTATAGCATGGGTAGCTGTGCTGAATGCCCAAGGTGCAGCAGCGATGATGGGTCTGAATTTACCTATTTCCTTCACTCTTACATGCATAATCCTATCAATAATCATTGCAATATGGGTTTATGTCGGACTTTACCGTTTATCAAAAGTAACCACAGTCATGATGGTGGTGCTTACAATATTGCTTGCAATCCTATCATTCAAGTTATTGGGAGGCAATATTTCAAATGCATTGCCTATTGCATCCATTTCAAGTGCAAATTCCACCCCGCTAAGCTTTTGGAACATTTTTGAAATATCAATTGCAATGCCAATCTCATGGCTTCCTGTAATTTCAGACTATACTAAGGATGTTGAAAATCCCGTTAATGGAACAATGATTTCTGCGGTTGCATACACCATAGCAAGCCTTTGGATGTATATTTTAGGTATGCAAATCGTTGGAATCGGAACAACAAGCATTGCACAGTCAATACTTATAGCAGGTCTTGGGGCTCAAGGAGTTATCATTCTAGTGCTTTCAACTGTAACATCAAATTTTGTAGCTGCAAATTCCGCAGGAGAATCTGCGAAAGCTATCGTCAATAAGATAAATCCAAGAATAGCTGGAGTTGTTGTGAGCATATTAAGTTGTGTGCTTGCCATTTCTGGAATCATGGACCACTACATTGGATTCTTATATCTTATCGCCTCAGTGTTTGCTCCAATGGCCGCGGTGCTTCTGGTTTCATTTTATCTTTCTAAAGAAGAGTCAGGCCATTCCAAGATTTGGTACTGGAACCTATTCGCATGGTTTGCAGGATTTATTGTCTATCAAATGACTGTAGGACTTGATTCAATTCCATTAGGACCAACATTGCTTGCCATAATTGTTTCTGCTATACTGGCTTATTTAGGGGCCTTAGCAAATAATAAAGCCCAATCTAAGTTAACTGAAACAGAAAATAGCTAGATTACAAATATATAAATAGTCATTAAGAAAAAATTATAATTATGGCTGAAGAAGATTTTACGGAAACAGGTAGGCTCGAAGCCTTTTATGATGCAATCATTGCAATTATCGTAACAGTGCTTGTTTTGGAATTGCCACAACCGGCAACTGCATCACTTGCGTCAATTTGGGCTTTGAAAACTTCTTATTTTGCATATTTAATAAGTTTTTTAGTATGTGCCAACCTTTGGCAATACCACCATATAATCTACAATCATGTTGCTAGAATCAACACAAAAATTATTTGGCAAAATATATTATTGATGTTTGTATTTTCATTGATTCCATATCTAACAATATTTGTTGCAAATCATCCCAATGAGTTCATTCCACAGGCATTGTATGGTCTTGATTTTATTTTTGTTGATCTGATTCTATACTTTATGGCAAAATCTTTGCTAGAAATAAATCATGAAAACGAAGATTACCTAAAAAATGCACTAAAAATTAGAGATGCATTGTATATTCCTTTTGTAATATTCCTTGTCGGATTCATTATAGCATTGCTTGGATATCCTATTGCAATCATTATCTGTTGTTTAATCACAATTTTAAGGTCATTATACGCTTCCTTAAAAACTTAAAAACTTAAAAAATAGTAAAAATAAAATATAATAAAATAATGAAATATTTACTAAAGCCATCAATAATTAATTAAACAAGTGAAATCATGTATATAAGTAAGGATAATCGATTTGAGAAATACGAAATAATCAACAAAAATGTTTTAAAATATATAGTGATTATTTTAATGCTATTCGATCATATATGCTCATTCTTCCCATTCACAAGCACACCTGTCATTATTGTTGGTATAATAAGTCGTTTGACAGCACCAACTATGGCACTGTCCATTGCTGAAGGATATCATTATACCAGAGACATTGATAAATATATGAAAAGAATGCTCATATTCTCAATAATATCTTATATCCCATATAATATGTGCCGTACAGCGTACATTAATCCATTTCACCTGTATCCAGGTTCTATCATTCCAAAATTCATGAGTGCGAGCGGAACTGTATTTATAGACCCTAATGTATTTTTATCCTCTATAAATTCCACACTGGCCATCAATGAATCAAGTGTTATATTAACTTTATTCCTTGGTTTGATTACAATATATTTATGGGATAAGATCAATATTTCCAAGTATTGGAAATTGGTCATCACACTATTTATTCTTTGGCTTTCAGCATTCTCTAATTGGGATTACTACCTCATATTGCTCTGTTTAATCTTTTATTTCTTCAAAGAAGATTCTAAGAAAATGTGGGCTTTATATACTGTTGTTGCATTGCTATACATATTTACTGTGAGATTATTTGCTAATCCATTCCATTTTGCTTTTACCATGGACTTCCAAATACATAAAATAGGAATGTTTTTGGTGCCATTGTTTTTCTTGATGTATAACGGTAAATCAGGCAAGAAATCTGCATTTAATAAATGGTTCTTTTATATATTCTATCCCGGACATTTACTTATTTTAGGCCTTATCAGGTTCCTTGTGTGAAAAAATAGCGAAATAAGAAAAATAGATTTGAAAAATATGTTTTATTAATGAAATCTTGAAAAAACAGATTTAAATTGAATAAAGGATGATTCAGTAAACATCCTTTTTCATGACTTCTCTCAAGACTGCAGTTGCATAAGATCCCTTATCAATGGAAAACTCACACATCACTCCATCTTCAGTAGCTACAGCACTTGCATCCCATACCTGGAATCTCATAGCCCTTCTTAAACCATGGCTTCCTAAACGAGGCATCTTTGGGACTTCAAAATCAGCTTTAGTCAATCCGTAACTGTCTAGAATAGCCTCTTCCATCTTGCCTACTTCTCCACCAGCAAAAGGAACTTTTGTACCATACAAAGGACAGGTCTGGTTTATTTCAAAGGAAGACACCATTTCCTGAAACTCTTCATTTGTTTTGTCCCTTACTATTCTCTCTTCCTTATCGATAACGATATCACCTTCAATGTATTTGTCCATTCCCATAGCTACACGTTCACTTACTGCAGCATTGAATAAGAATGATTGGTAAGCATGAACAAACATTCTTTGAAGAGGCTTTGGAAGTGCATGAATTGCATTCTTATAAGCCTTATCTGACAATTCCACTTGAGATTTGTCAACTTCTTCTGGTTCGATTCCTTCCTTTTCAGCAATCTTTCTGATGGCTCTTTTTTCTTCCTTGATAAGAACCTTAAGCATCATCTTTTCATAACGCATTCCTGGGTGCATCAATTCCAATGACTTTTCCCATTCTCCATCATCATAAGCTTGGCGGGCTGCTCTAGCTTCTTCACCCTCTTCTGGTGAAGGATTACCAATATATCTTCTTACAGCTTCCTTCAAGTCATTTTGAATGAGAGCTTCTCCAACCAAATGAGTATTGGTTCTTGGCTTTCCGAATCTTTGCCATCCGAAATAGTTAGGAACCCCAGTCTTTTCAAGGGTCTTTAAAATGGCATCTGCTCTTTTAGCAGCATCTTCAATAGCTAATTTTCTCTCATTTTCATCATCACAGTCCATTCCATCAATATCCTTAACCAAGATTCTGAACTTATTTCCTTTAAGTTGACCCATTCTTAACTTTTTTCTTCCTCTTACAACCTTTAGGAATTCAGTGTTGTGAATGGTTCCTTCCAACGCCTTGACTTGATTGAACTGATCTTCAGAGTCCATATTGGCTATACAAATCCATTGGCGAGTAATAGCCTTCTTGTCCTTCATTCCTGCAAAACCCATTCTTTTTCTGTCAATATGAAGGTCCCTTGCAATGTCAAGCAAAACGTCAAGGGTGGTTCTTCCCAATTTTTCAATCCAAATGTAGATGTTTGGACCTTCTCCATCTGGAATCACTTCAGGGATTTCCTCTACATAGAAGTCTTCCCATCTGTTTCTTATTGTTCCACCGATACCTTCTTCATTTGTTACATAAGTATTTGCATTAAGCATGACTATTCCTCGAAAATAAATTTGCAATTAAAAAAAGTGATAAATTAATAAAAATGCCCTGGCCGGGATTTGAACCCGGGGAATGGGATCCGCAGTCCCACGTGTTATCCAAGCTACACCACCAGGGCAGGAACAAATGAAAAATAGTAAAAATAGTCTAAAATAAGTCAGGTACTATTATAACATAATTATATTAGTATATTCCAATATATAAATCTTGGCTATGAACACAAAAATGAAAGTAGAATAGATAAAAAGGAATTAGAATAAATACAATTTATAGGAGTAATTTCCATAGTTTCTAATAGCTACATTGACCCTGTCTGAACTTTCATAGTCTCCGTTTGAAGACAATACTTCTCCATCCAAATTATTGCTTTCTACAAAAGCATAACGATGATTATTATCTAAATAAGCTGAAAAGAAATCATCCAATAACAATTTTACTTCTCTTTTTGAGGCAATGGAATTGTTATTGCTGGATAAGATATAAGATATTCTTTCAATTAAAGTATAATCCCTACCATCGACCTTGGATGACATGATCTCCATAATATCTTGACTTGTCTTGAAATCACGGTTTTCTTCAGATAAACTTGGGACATCAATATCAATTATCATATTGAAGGCAATGAGGACCATAAGCAATATGAAAATAGAAAGCAATGCATCAATTAAAGATATGAATCCCTTATTGTCCTTGATTAAATAAAACATAAAATCACATGAATATTTGTAAATTTATATTTGATTTAATCCTATAAAAAGCTTTTTAAAGCATTAAAATGAGTTTAATATTGATTTAAGATTAGGATTTTGATTAAAATTGAAAAATAATGATTAAAATGCAAATTATATTTAAAATAAAAAGATTAAAATAAATAAAAAAATTAAAAAAAGAATATTACAAACTAATTAAAATTGACTCTGAATCAATTGGATTCTTATAAGCTTCCGCCTCAATAATGGTTTTTAATTTAGAAAATGAAATATCAAAACCTTTTTGATTTAACTCTTTTGCTAAAAGTTTCAAATCTTCATATTCCGCTTTTAATGAGATTAATTTATTATCATCACTAAATAAATACTTTATTTTAGCAACAGATTCTAAAGAAGAATCCTTGATATTGATTAAGACCTTTTTTTCAATTAATTCATATGGGAACCTTTTATGTTCATGCTTAAAGATTTTCATACCAATTGTACCAAATTCCAAAGCTAAAAGACTTGAAATGTCATCGAAGTATTCCTCTTCAAAATCAACAAGTACAATATACTCCATCCTTCCTTTTTTAGTAAGAGCATTGATTATATGAACATTTTTAGCTCCACTATCCATTATTTTATCTGTAATATATGGAATGCCTTCAGGAGGCAAATCATCAATTGTAGTCATTATTAGCATGAAAACTACCTGTCAGATAATATTCATAAGGAAAAAATTAAAAAACTAATGATGGCTCGGATTTCCAAGCCAAATCAGTTTAAAAATTTAATTTAATTTAAATCTTTCATTATAGTAGCTGCACGTTTTGCTACATCCATAGCCCTTTCCATTCCTCCAGGAATAGAGGATGTTACATAAGCCCCACGAACTGCTTCTTTTGCAATGGCTTTTAAATCACCTTCAGCATATCCCATAGCCCCTGCAACTGCTGCAGGAACAATTACATTGATTATAGTGTGACCGCATAATTGCAATTCAGTAATAGGGACTGCTGCAAGAGGTACCGCTTCCAATATATCCATTTTTTTATTTAACATTGCATCAGGTAAGATCTTATTAGCCAATTCTTCAAAGACTATTTTTTCACCATCAACAGTTACTTCTACATCGGCACGAGTGTCAAAACCAGGATAATTATCTAAGAATGGATTTTCTTTTCTACGTGACCTTCCAGAATAATTAGTAATGTTGATTTGGATATCCTTGCCCATCATGCCACTAAACAGTCCAGAAGCTGCAGTTTGAACATTATTAAGTTTTTCATCATCAAGAGCTTTGGTGATTTCCTTAAGGGTCATTCCTTCATTGAGTTTATTGTAAGTAAATTCTGCAATTCTTAAAGTTTCTCCAGTCAATGCACCTTCAGTTGCCAAAATCATAGCTTTTGTAACTGGTCCTCTTCTAACTTGTTCAGATTTACGAGCAATGGTATTTGTAGCTATTTTAGCTATTGTTGGCTCAAGATAGAAATTAGATTTTACTTCATTAATAGCTTCAGCAGCCTTATCAACATCCCCATCATTTGCAAGCAAGACTTTAAGTGCAAGTACCGCATCTGCAGTCATGTGACCTAAAGGTGGTTGCAATGGACCGCCAGAGAATCCTGCACCAATAGCTAATGATTCTTCAAATGCTGAAAGCATTTCTTCAAATGCGATCATACCAACTACACTAGGACCTCCAATGTCTTTCATGATTACTCCAAAGTCACCTACAACAGTTGCAGTATCATATTCTTCGCCGGTTCCTCTAATATGCAATTTTTCAGGTAAACCTGCTGCTTCACAAGCACCCAAACCTGCAACATATGCACTGTTTGCTACAAAGAATTCACCATATTCCTCTGCAACTTCAGAATCAGGGTGAACAATTTCCAAGATAGCTGCTACACCAAAGATAGCTGCGATTATTGGACTTGGAGGCATACCTACATTTGAATATGCAGTTAACATTCCTTTGGTTCCTGCATATGCACCTTTTTTAGCAAGTTCAGAGAATCCAATATCCTCCCCTAACGCATTATGCCCATACAATGGACCTCCACCTACACCTAAAGGAAGAATAGCCCCTTCAATAGGAGTTAGGGTATTATTGAATACTTCATCATAAACTGCTCTTACTGCTGCATAACCTGATATCCTATTGTTTGCTTTTGGAGTAGGGATTGCAAGAACTCCACAACGATCCACACCTGCAATTATTCTTGCCATAGCACCTAATTTCCTGTTTCCTGCTGGAACCCCCGCTTGTGCATTAGTTCCCGCAAAATAACATAATGCTGCACTGATCAATGCTGCATTTGCCGCATCTGCACCACATTCCTCTGCAGCTTCAATAGCTTTTCTTAAGATATCATCAATAGGAAGTCTGCCAACATTTTCATCAGTCAACATTATATTTGTTCCTCTTAAGACATCATTTGCAATAGAATTTGCAGAACAAATTGCTGCAAGATTTAACATACCATGTCCTTTTGTTAAAGCTTCTATCCTATCACTGGTCATATTATCCATATCTAAGGTAGAAGCCATAATTGCTGCAATGATTTCATTTTCCATTTGTGTCACCTAAATATTTATTTATTAATTAATTAAAATCAACTCTTTGTAATAATATAACGCCCTTATATTATTATATAGTAATACTTTAAACTTTAATATAAATAAATATTTTTAAATAATTATAAAATGAAAAATGTAAAAAGTTTTTAAAATAAAAAATAGCGAAAATTAGAGAA
>NZ_JAZNIB010000263.1:0-7090 GCF_045577275.1 Methanobrevibacter sp. | reverse complement strand
AGATTACCCTAATTATTTATTATATTATTTATCAATTCGTATGCCGAGATAGTCTAGCCTGGTAAGGCGCGGGACTTGAAATCCCGTGGGGTAATCTCCGCCTGGGTTCAAATCCCAGTCTCGGCGTTTTTCTATAATTTTACTTTTTTTATTTTAATTTTTATTGTAATTTCAAATTTCTATTTTTTAATTATTATTCTAATTTTAATCATTTTTTTATCAAATTTTTATTTTCTATTTGCAGTAGATTTATTTAAAAAATTAGCTATTTTTTGATAAGGTTTTAAATTAATTTTAGTTTTCTTTAAACAATAGTTAAAACTAATCCTTTCGTTTATTTTAATTGGAAATTTAATTAAATCATATTTATTTGGAAAATAGTGTTTTATAAATTGTTTTATCTACATAAGAATTTTATTTTTTATTCATTAATTAAAAAATAGGTGTAAATGATCTATCAATTGGTAAATTAATTAAAAAAGTTCTTGGTTAAAAATAGTGTAATAAATGGTAAATTATTTGAAAAATAGTATGGTGGGAGTGTATAGATAGGATTAATATTAATTAAAAATTAATACTAACTAATCTATTTAAAGTTTTTTTCCGATTACAGTTAATAATGCTATAACAATAATGAAACCTATAATCATTACAATTGACATTGATGTTAATCCATTAATGATGTCTGCTACTAAATTCATAATATTCCTCCTTAAAAAATATAATTAAATATATTTTTATTTAATATACTATTTAAAATTTTTTTAATAAATCTGAATCAGTCTTTAAAAAATCTTAAACATATGATTTTCATTAATTAAAAGCTTTTTCCACTGCAATATTGGAAATCTTATCTGTAATCAGGATTATTGCAGAGACTATGATTATCAAAATCCAATCAACAAGTCCAATTGAACATGTCTTGAATATTGTCTGTAGGAACGGCACATATATTACGAGAACCTGCAATATGAATGATCCTATAAGGGATAGCCAAAGCATTGTATTTCTCATTTTGGAGCTGGACCTATAGTTCAATGCATTGAATAATTGATATAATACGAATACTGTAAATGCAACTGTAATTGCCTTGGTCTTTACATTTGCACCACCATTGTTCAATTCCCAGATGAACAATCCTAAAGTGCCTATGGTCATCACGAGTCCTGAAATGAAAATCTTCACCATTGTTTTCTTTCCAATAAGCTCTCCCCTTTCAGGCGGTCTTCTCATTAAATCCTCTTCTGGTCCTTCCAAACCTAAAGATTGTGCTGGTGGACCGTCCATTATGATGTTGATCCATAAAAGCTGAATAGGAGTAAATGGGGTTGGTATTGGCAATAGGGAACCAATTGTAATGGTTAGTATTGCTCCAATGTTTGTGGATAATTGGAATTTGAGGAATCTTTTGATGTTGTCATAAATGGTTCTTCCCTCTTTGATTGAAGAGACTATTGTAGCAAAATTGTCATCTTGAATGATCATATCTGCAGACTCTTTGGTCACATCTGTTCCGCTGCCCATTGCAACTCCAATGGATGCCTTTTTAAGTGCAGGCGCATCATTTACACCATCACCAGTCATTGAGACAATTTCACCTTGATTCTGCAGCACTTCGATGATTCTTCTTTTTTGTTCAGGATAAACTCTTGCATACACTCTTATATCCTTAGCGATTTTTTCATATTCCTCATCGCTTAAGTCTTCCAATTCCTGTCCAGTCAATATCTGTCTTTTGTTTGAATTTTCTGGAGTTTGGTTTGGGAGTATGCCTATTTCCTTTGCAATTGCAGTTGCAGTGTCCTTGTGGTCTCCAGTAATCATCACAATATTGATTCCTGCTTTTTGACAGTCTGCCACTGCATCAATGGCCTCTGCTCTAGGAGGATCCATTATTCCAAGAAGTCCAGTGAATATCAAGTCATTCTCAAATGATTCTCCATGATGCTTGCTTTCACTATATGTTTTGTGTATTTCATAATCCTGTTTGTTTTCAAATACCTTCTCATCACATTCGAGTATTTTTTCAAATGTTTTTGAGTCAATTTTCCTATAAGCAAGACCAATTACTCTTAAAGATGAATTGGTCATTTCATCAATTTTTGAGATTATGTTTTCCTTAATTTCATCATCGATAATTCTTATATTTCCATCATCCTCTATTGATTTGGAGAAGTCTAAAATTAATTCTGGCGCACCTTTAGTTAGCACATAGTAATTTTTATCAAAGGATATATCTTCACTCATATCATTTTCAACTTTTTCACTATAAATGATGGTCATCCTTTTTCTGTTGCTGTCTAAAGGTATCTCATATTCCTTGACCAAGTTCCTATTTTTATACAGATTTTCAAAATTATTTTCATATGCAAAGTTGTATGTTGCCAAATCTGTAGGATTTCCTATCAATTCATCATCTTCATATCTTACTGTATTGCATAATGCGGAAATTAAAACTGATTTTGACCTGTTTGTCAAGTAATCTTCCCTTACTGTCATTTTGTTTTCAGTCAAGGTTCCTGTCTTGTCAGTGCATATGTATGTACATGATCCTAATGTTTCGACAGATGACAATCTTTTGACTATTGCATTGGACTTTGCCATCTTTTGCATTCCCAATGCCAAAGTCAATGTTAGTACAGCTGGAAGCCCTTCAGGAATTGCTGCAACAGCTAGTGAAACTGCAGTCATAAAACTTTCAAGGATATCCACGCTTTGGAAAAATTCAATGAAGAAGACAAGAATACAGATGAAAATTGAGATGATTCCGATCTTTTTGCCTATTTTTCCAACTTTGATTGTCAATGGTGTCTCTTCTTCATCCTCTTGAATCATTTTAGCTATTTTTCCTATGGTTGTGTTCATACCTGTAGCTATGACGACGCCTATTCCTCTTCCAAATATGACATTTGAGTTCATTGAAACGATTTTGCTTTGGACATTATCCTCTTTGGAATATTTTTCAATATCCTTGATTTTGTCGGAAAAATCTTCAATATTGTTGTAATCTGTGTCCTTTTTAACTAGATTGGATTCTCCAGTCAAGGAAGATTCATCAACATATAAGTCATAAGCTTCAATTAAGATCAAATCAGCAGGGACTTTATCTCCCTCTTCAAGGAGTACAACATCTCCCACTGTAAGCTTTTCTCCAGGGATTCTTCTGATAGTGCCGTCTCTCTTTACATGAGCAATGGTATTGACTAAGCTTTTTAGCTTTTCCATAGCATTTTCTGCACGATACTCTTGGATAAAACCGATTATTGAGTTGATTATTACAACTACAAGTATGACAATTGCATCAAGGTGGTTTCCAATCATATAGCTTGCTATGGCTGCAATAATAAGCATGAATATTAAAACATCCAAGAATTGAGCTAAAAATAGTTTTAAAGGACTGTCTCTCTTTTTTTCCTTAAGTTTATTTAGGCCATACTTTCCTAGTCTAGCATTGGCCTCAGTACTGCTTAGTCCTTCCTTTTGTGTGGAGTACTGTTTTAATATTTCATCTATCAATATAATCCCCAAGTTTCTAATTATTAAAAATAGTTTCAGTTTTGCAAAGATGCATTTCAATTTGTTTTATTAAATGTAATTTATATGATTTATTTTAATTAATTTTTATAAAAATTATATCTTATTAATTAATATATTTAAGATTATTTTATATTAACTTATTGTTATTACTTTTTTGTTTAATTTTTATTTTTCATAGATATAGAATGAGGCACGGTTATAATTTTTCAATTTCATTTTTTGAGTTTTTATATTCAAATCCTCATTGAATAATGGCTTGATGATTAATGTTGCATTGACTTCATCTCTTATTTTCATGATTGCTTCCTGCAATTCACCTGGAGGTCTTATTGAAAAGAGTATGTCTGCATCTTCATAGATAGACATATCCGGATTGAATACATCATCTTTCACAATATCCTCATTTGCAGGATCAATGTCTGTCATTATCAAATCAATGTTTTCATTTTTACTTAAATTTTTGGAAATTGTTTGGAATTTGCCCACTCCAATTTCAACCATTTTTGTTTTTTGTCCTGTTTTTTCACTATTTTCAATAGCCAATTTAAGTAAAAATTCCTCTAAATCATTCCACATTTTTATTCCTTACAAGTTTTTTTTTTTTTTTTTTTTTTTTACTGGTATACTTATATCTATTTTCTAATAATTTAATATATTCTATTTTTGTTCTTTTTATGATTCTTATTTTTGATTCTATTTTTATTTTTAGAAATCTTTTTTATAGAGTAAAGTATATAGTTATAATAGTAAATTTACAAGTTAAAAATTATTAGTTAAAAATAATTATTTTATTTTTTAAATTATTTTATTATTTTAAATTATTTAGGTTTTTATATGTTTATTCGTGAATTTGTCCCTTCTGATTTGGGAAGGGTTTATCAAATTGAAGTGGAGTCTTTTTCAACCCCTTATGAAGTTGCCATTCTTCAGCAGTTGTATGATATAGGTGCTGGTTTTCTTGTTGCGATTGAAGATGGTGAAATCGTAGGATATATCATTTTCTGGGTAAAAGAAGAAGGTTTAGGTCATATTATAGCTCTTGCAGTTGATAAGAGATTCCGTGGTCAACATATAGCAACCCGTCTGCTTATGATGGCAGTGACAATCTTTAAAAATTGTGATATCCATAAAATCACTTTGGAAGTGAAATCACATAATGATGTTGCTGTAGCCTTTTATGAAAAGTTCGGATTCAAAATCGATAGAAAAGTTCCGGGCTATTATGAAGACGGATCTGATGCGTATGTCATGTTCTTTAACACAGACATGATTCAAAACTAATCATCTTTAGTCAAATCAAGCCTATAGCTAAGATTATTCTCTTTTTTCAATTCAGTCAAATCCTTATTGATTCTGATGTATTCCTTTTCAACTTCCAATAGGGATGTTACCAATCCTTCCCTATAGCTATTTACCTTTTTGTTGTCCAATAGGAATTTTTGTTGAGTGTAAGGTTTGGAATTGATGATTTCGGAAATTTCCTTATCTTCCAATTCAATGTTGATTTCAAGCATATCCCTAAATCTCTCAAATTCCTCTACTGTTTGAGGAACCTTATCGATTTCATGCCTGTTTATTAAATTTTGTGAGGATTTTAACTCTTCCAAATTCCTGTCCTCATATGCTTCTTTGGAACTATAGAATAAGTTTTCTTCATATGTTGTAGGTTCAAACAATAAATCTGGATGAATTTTTCTTATGCACTCCTTATAGATAGTGTCCAATTCTTTGAAATCCTGTTTCTTATTAAGATTATTCTTATGCTCTTCAATGAGGATGTTCACTTTTGCAGTTTCAGTTTCCAACTCGTTCTCTTCCTCTTTAAATTCATTTGTAATATGACTTTCAATCTCGCTCATATTGATTTTTGGCTTGTTGATTTTTGTTTGATTGATCTTTTTTTGGTTTTCTTCCAAATCCTTATCTTTAAATTGATTTGCAGATTGTTTTTCAATCATTTTTTTAATCATTTGGCTTGTTCTTTTGGTTTTCTTAATCTTAAGCTTGTATTCACTAATTTTGTATTTATATACACCAAATTTTAATGCATAATCTGTTTCTATCTGTTTGCAGGTAAAATTTATTAAATGATCTTCTTCAAAGAGTTTGCTGGCAAGAATCTCTTTCAAATAGCTTATTTCATCCTTTAAACTATTTATGTACTCTTCATTTTCCTGTGTTTTTTGCGTGTTTGTCATTTTTAAACTCCTTGTTTCTATTTATTTATCTGCGTCTTCTTTGCTGCCTATTTAATCTTCTTGGTTGATTAGGCGGATAATCATAATCTGAATAATATCCGGAATCCCTACTATTGTGCAATCTTCTAGGATTCCTGCCATACATTGCCTTCTGCCTTTTTTTCATATATCTTCTTTCTTTTCTTCTTCTGATTCTTCTTTTAATGCTTCTGATTATTTTTCTAATAATCAGCAACACTATAATTAATGCAATGAGTAAGACAGCTATTGGCAATAGGCTGAATAGTAAACTATCGTAGTATTTATGGAAGTCCATTTTTGAAGGGAAGTTCATTGTGCTTGCACTTGTGTCATCTTCTGTAAGCAAAGCAAAATTATAAACCAAATCATAATATCCGATGGTTGCACCTTCGTAATTGATGGAATCAGGTGCCTTTCCATGTTCATTCATATAGTCAACTACCATATCTGCCATTTTGCAGTAATCATTGAATGAATAGCTCCATCTATTGAAGCTGGAATACTTTTGAGGATTGTCCGGTGCTTCAAAATATGGGGGCACATCAAGACTATAGCCTGCTATGTATGAAGAGCTCATGTATAATAGTTGCTGTGTAGTGTAGGAACCATATGATTCTTTCATATCTGATCCATGTCCATCAACTATTAATTTGGAATCTTCCGCCAAGTATTTTGGATTCATGTTATGATTAACTATCAAATTGGTATCCAATTGTCTGCTATCGCCAGTTTGTGAATAGACTGCATTAATAATTTCATTTGCAATATATTCATTCACTGCATCGCTATCCGCTTTGATTATTCCTTTATGGCATTCATCAGGATATTCAATTGCTGGTTGGATTAGACTTATTCCAGCCTCACTTAAAAATCTTCCTGGGCTTTGCACTGATGCAAAGGTGTAATGTGACCAATTGTCATCGTAGGATCTTCTCAAGAAATTCACATTGTTCAAATCAACTGAACCTGCATTAATATAAATTACTTTTCTGGTTGTTCTTGAAGAGTAGTCTGCAAGCTCAACAAGATTTCCTGCGCAGGCAGCAGAAATTGTAACTCCAACATCGCTTCTTGCATTCATTAGCCTTGTCCCTTCTCCGGGATTTGAAGCCGAATCATCCACTATAACGATTATTTCGCCATTAGTTTTTGATTCGATTCTATCTTTGATATCATTTAATCTGTGCAAATCTGCATCATGCCCATTCATATTGTCTGAAGTTAAAAACACTGTGGTTGCATCCACACTTTCAGCAAATATTGGGGCTAATATGACCAATGATAAAATCAATATTGGAATAATCTTTTTCATAGTTTGAACTCTTAATTGGTTT
>NZ_JAZNIB010000262.1:0-2651 GCF_045577275.1 Methanobrevibacter sp. | reverse complement strand
CCTCTGTAATGTTTACACCAACAGTCAGAGCATCACCTGTTGCAATGGCAGTTGTAACCTTATAAAGCTGATTATTTCTAAGAATGAACTCTCCTGCCACATATGTCTGTGATGCAGTTGCACCATCCTCAGTTCCTGCAATATTATCATCCATAGCATTAATTTTGTTTGTGATGACTTTATTCTGAACAGGATTTTCTGATGTTGTTGAGAATGCAGAATCAACTGTTCCTGTTGCATTGGTTACAGTGAATGTGTATGTTGTGCCATCATCCAAAGTGATTGTGTAGGTGTCAACTGCTCCCTGTGTTCCTGTCTTTTCAATTGATGCAATTCCATTCCCATTGACAACCTCAAATGTCTCAGTGGACTCATCATTGAAAGTCATTGTGTAAGTGTCAACTAGACCACTTGTGCCTGTCTTTTCAACAGAAACAATCTCCTTGCCATTTGTCACAGTGAATGTGGACTTTGAACCATCACTCATGGTGATTGTGTATGTGTCAACAAGACCACTTGTGCCTGTTTTTTCAATGCTCTCAATAGTTGAGCCACTATCACCTTTTAAGAGCATGACTTTGACATTTTCAATTTCTCTTGAATCATGTCTACTCATAATTACCTCCTTAGAATGAGACATCCTGCTCTATTTCAAGGACACCTTTCATGATGGTGAAAATATCATCACCAACACCAATCTGCAAATCATAGAAATATTGACCTGCATCAACATTTTTTGTGTCCTCTGGAGCAACCATCACAACAAAACAATCATCAAATTGTGTGATACCACTGCCAAGAGCCTTTCTAAAGATGTTTGATTCATCTGTTGAGAGTTTTTTGCAAGTGAAATATGCAGAATCAACCTCAATAAGTTCACCATCACCATCAGTGACCTCAACATTGAAAGAAAGAGTGTCACCTCTGGTCATAGTGATATTTTTATTCTCCATTTTAAAATTACTTCTCATCATAACCACCTCGTGAAATTCTCAACCTCAATTGAGGTCACATTTCCTGTCCATGAGATTGTGTTTGTGCCAATATTCAAGACCAAATCACTATAATCTCCAACAACAGACCTATTCATCAGAATATCACCTTGATATGCATTCATCTGAGCAGAATCAATGGTGATATATCCTGCATCTCCAATGTCAATCACAAAAATTTGTGCTCCATTGAGGCTCAAATTGACAGTTCCAGATCCATAGATTGTGAGGATAGGTCTTGCAGTGGTGTTTCCTCTATTCACAATAGACAAACTTTGAATTGCTTGATTCAAACACTGCACATCAAGTGTGAAATTCATTGCAGTTCCGCTTGTTATGTAGAACCAAACATAATTGAATGTTTTTGAGGCAGACAGTGTTGCAGGCATTGATGCTGAACCACTGTTTGAAAGTGGCAAATAAGTGCCTCCAAAGGAATCTGCATTGGATGGAACTGAGCCAATCAAGCGGATTGAACAACAACTCTCACCTGTGCCATCTGTCAAGGCTTGCAGAGTGTAATTTCCTGCATCCAAAGTCAATGCATTCACAGGCACATAGAACTCTGTTGCAGTTGTGGCAGTGCCACTCAAGGAAATCACACCATTTTGAGCAGTGATTGTCACTCCATTCTTGGTTGCTGAATAATCTTTCACTGTCAAAGAGTTTTGAGACAGTGTGAAAACATCATCAACTGCTGAATATTTGAATGGTTGCACATGGAATGTCACTGTTGCAGTTTTGAATCTTATTAATTTCTCAAAATCAATCTGATCTATGATTTCATAGTTATAATATTTATCTGGTTCATTGGAAAAAATCACAGTTCCAGAACTTGAAAAGAACTGAATGACCTCATCCACGTTATAATCACCAAATAGACCAATGGACATTGGCTTGTTATAAGCTGAATATCCTAATTTGGTCACAATGTCTCCATCCCTGCCATCAATCTCCTCCACACTTGTTCTCATCAAAGGCTTGGAGATTGGAGGCAAGGACTGAATCAGCAATCCTTTGATTGTTGTGCTTTTCACACCATTTAGGATGACATAATTCATGCCTCCACCTCCTATGTGTAAACTAAACGAGTGACAGTTTTATCAACAAATCTGCCCATTTCCTCATCATCCATCTCAATCTTGACTTGATAGAGTGCCTCTTTGAATGCCTCAACCATATTTGCCTGTTCCATTGCTCTTTGAGTCTCTGAGCCTGTGACAGTAGCGGAAATATTGCCATCAAGATTCATTGCATCAGAGATTTCTCCTGTGATGGCTTGCACCTCATTCATAAGTGTTGGAGCAGATTTTTTCAATGAATTTGTTAATCCATCAATAAAGTCAGGCATCCAAGATTCATATTCTCTCAATGAACCCTCATCTGGCTTTGAGAAATGCAAAAATGATGTGATTTTATCAGCAATGCCCTTGACAGCATCACCAACTTTTCCAATCATGTTTTTGATTCCATCAATGAGACCTTGAATCATGTCTTTGCCCCATTTCACCATTTCACTTGGCAATTTTTTGACTCCATCAATAATTTTAGATGCAATTTTGCTCACACTCTCACCAAGATTTCCAAGCATTGAGGTTATTCCAGAAATTAATTCTTTTAGAATCGTCTTTCCTGCGGATAGAATTTGAGGCAAATTTT
>NZ_JAZNIB010000261.1:0-3867 GCF_045577275.1 Methanobrevibacter sp. | reverse complement strand
AATTTAAATAATTTAAAAAATAGTTTTCATTGAGTAATGAGTGAATAAGAGGTGACTATTTTAAAAATTATTAAATTAAAAAGGAGAATAAAAATAGAAAATTGTAAAACGAATATAATAAGCGAAATGCTCATTACAAAGTTTTACAACAACTAAAATTTATTCTATATACCATATACTAAATTTTGTTTTGGAGTTTCTCTACTTAGATTAATTTCCATAAATCTTCTAATAACAAAGTAGAGTATCCTTTGTAGGATTTTTCTCCGAATTCAGTGAATGGTAATGGAGCTTCGTTGTCCACACCACTGTAGTATCCGAATACATCTCTGACTTTTTGGTTTACAGTAGCCCATACTTTGGATACTGGAATTTCACAAGGACATACTTCGGAACATTGACCACAGTTGGTACATGCGTCTACCATGTGCACCATACGAGTTAAGTGGAAGAATGGAGCTGCAGGAGTGTATCCACCAGGTACCCATTCAGGACCTTCAGCTTCGAGACAGCAGTCTTCACAGAAACAGAGAGGACATGCTTCACGGCAACCGTAACATTTCATACATTTGGAGAATTCTTCTTTGTATTCTGCAAATACTTCTAAGATGTCACCAGAGGTTCCAGCAAAGTCGATTTCTCTTTGTTTCATAGCTTGTTTTACCATGATGTTGTCGATGTTAGCACGGATTTCTACACCTTTTTCAAGTGGTTCTTGAGCTACGATTACTCCAGCATCAATTACTTTCTTGAAGATTTCTGCACCTTTTTCAGAGCAAATTTCTACAAAGGTTGCTTTTCCTGCTAAATCACCAATAACTCCCCAGTTACCTAAAGCTAAATCAGCGTTGGTAGGGATGTTCATGGTACATCTTTGACAGTTTTCTCTTCTACCCATTCCGTCTTTTTCGAGTTCATCAATGGAAATAGCTTTTTCACCATCAGCGGTTTCCATGATGAGTTTTCCTTTGGAAATTTCTTCTTTGATGACGTCTGCTGGGTCTAATTCGTAAACATCACGAATCATTTTCATGGTTGGTACAGGTGGCATGGTACCTCCACAGTTTACACCAATCATGATAACGTTTTCTTCGATAACTTTTCGTTTTCTCATTAACTCTTTTAATGTCATTGCATCACATGGTTTACATGTAACAGCAATTTTCATATCTCTTGCACCGTCTAAGTATTTGGATACGAATTTTGCTAAGTTTAATGTACCACAGTGAAGGGATCCTGCAGATTTGATAACATCTGCTGGGTCAGTGATGAGAATAGGTTTAGCGTCGTATAAGTCAGCTGCTTCTTCTACAGCAACAACAGCATCAACAATACCTTCTTCGAGTAAGTATTTCATGATGGTAGTAACTGCTCCACCGTATTCCCCTTTGTCTTTAATTTCATCATTAGCAGAGTATGCATAAAATAAATCATTTACACTAATAGCCATATTAATCTACTCCTTATTCACCTTATAATTTTTCTACTTGAATAGCACAAGCTTTTAATTCAACCATCTTACATTTAGGGTCGAAAGAATCGGAGTTGGTTAACATGTTAGCTGCACATTCGGTAAAGTGCATAGGAATGTTTACAATACCTTTCTTAATGTCGTCAGTTACACGAGCAGGAATTTCAATTTCTCCTCTTCTAGAGTATGCTTTTACTATTTCATTGTTAAGAATTCCTCTTTCTGCTGCATCTTCAGTGTTGATTTCGATGAATCCAGTAGGTACTTCCTTATCTAAGGTTTCACATCTTCTGGTCATTGCAGCGTGATAGTGGAACAAGATACGGGTAGTAGTTAAGAGTAATGGATATTTATCATCAACAACTTCGACAGGACCTCTGTGTTCTAATGCTTGGAATACTCCTAAACCATCTGGGTGAGCGAATTTGTCTTTGTGCATTAAAGGTTCACAAGGATCTTCTGGGTCGAGACATGGCCAGTGTACACCTTCAGGTTTGAGTAATCTTTCGTGGGTAATACCGTAGTAGGAAGGAGCGAGTTCTCTGATTTCTTCCCAAATTTCAGCAGCATTTTCGTAGTGGAATAATTCTCTTGGTCTGCCCATTCTTACAGCAATTTCTTCCATTATCTTCCAGTCAAGCATAGTACCTTTAGGTGGTTCTTGAGCTTTACGTAACCATTGAACTCTTCTTTCACCAGAAGTGAAGGTACCTTCTTGTTCACCCCAACCTGCAGCAGGTAATACTACATCTGCTTCAGCAGCGGTATCGGTCATGAACAATTCTTGAACGATTAACATTTCTAAGTTTGCAATTGCTTCTTTGGTGTGTTTAATATCTGCATCGGAGAGTACAGGGTCTTCCCCGTGGATGTATAATACTTTTAAGTCACCAGAGTGAGCAGCGTTCATCATTTCGACTAAGGTTAAACCAGGAGTGGTTGGCAAGTCGATTTGGTAAGCTTCTGAGAATTTTTTGGTAATTTCAGGGTTTGCAACTTTTTGGTAACCTACATAGTCAGAAGGTAATGCACCCATATCACAAGCACCTTGTACGTTGTTTTGTCCTCTTAATGGGTTTACTCCTCCACCGATTTTACCTAAGTTACCGGTTAACATTGCTAAGTTAGCAGTGGACATTACGTTGTCTGCACCGTGAGAGTGTTCGGTAATACCTAAGGAGTATACAATAGCTGCGTTTTCAGCTTTAGCATATTCGATAGCTACACGTTTAATTTGTTCAGGGTCAGCTTCAGTAATATCAGCTACTCTTTCAAGGTCGTATTTCATTGCAACTTCTTTCATTTCTTCGTAACCTTTGGTTCTCTCTGCAATGAACTCATCATCTTGCAAGTCGTTTTCAATGATGATTTTGATCATACCGTTCATTAATGCTACGTCAGTACCGGTTTTGAATTGCATGTATTCGTGAGCTAATTTTGCAGTAGGAGTGTATCTTGGGTCTGCTACTACTAATTTAGCACCGTTTTTAATAGCTCTGATAATTTTACGACCGAATAATGGGTGTGCTTCCATGTTGTTAGAACCAATACAGAAGATGAAATCAGCTTCTTCAATACTGTCATAACCGTTGGTGGATGCACCTGAACCGAAGGTGGTTGCAAGACCAGCTACAGTAGGACCGTGACAGATACGTGCACAGTGGTCTACGTTTTGAGTACCACATCCAGCTCTTGCTAATTTTTGGGTAATGTAAATGTTTTCGTTAGGAGATCTAGCACATGCGTAGAAACCTAATTTGTTAGGGTCAGTGTCAGCATATTTTTTAAGTGTGCTAGCTACTAAGTCTAAAGCTTCATCCCAGGAAGCTTCTCTGAATTCACCATTTTCTTTGATTAACGGAGTAGTTAATCTGTCTGGGTGGTTAATGAATTGCCATCCAAAGTTACCTTTTGGACATACTTTTCCTTCATTAACAGGGTGTCTTTTCCATGGTTCGACACCAATGATTTTTCCATCTTTGACTACAAAGTTGATACCACAACCGGTACCACAGTAAGGACAAATAGATGGTACATATTTTATCTCAACCATTTTATAATCTCCATAATAAAATCAAGGTTTTATTTTTTGTTTTAGTTCACATATTGGCAAATTCAATTATTGACTAACAAATGAAACTTTTAATAATTATATATTTATTAAGACTTTGATTATTGTGAATTGTGTCAGATATTGTGAATTGTGTCTTTTTAAATTATTAATAAATAACTTATTAAAACTTTTTAGGATTATTGTGAATTGTGTCAGATATTGTGAATTGTGTCTATTGTTATAATCCAATAAAAGATTTGACAATAATATCGAAGTACATAAATAATATAATATTATATTATCATGAAAGTGAATTTAGACCTTTAAAAAATCTAAAAGTGAA